>DAOPQX010000130.1:0-8783 GCA_035348395.1 Vicinamibacterales bacterium
CGAGAGATTCAGGAAGCACTCGGCTCCCGGCTCCGGCGCGATGGCCGGCATCGGCAGGGTCATCTCCCGCTGCTCGCCCGGCGGGATGTCGGGCAAATCCACGCTCCCGGCGTGCAGCGTCCTGCCGTTGGCGCTGATGCTCCACGCCAGGGACGCCACGTCGCGCGCGTTCAGGAAGTCGAACCAGTTGCGCACCGCCACCTGCCCCGACGCGGCATCGATCACCGAGGCGTGGAGGTAGCGGTAGACGTACTTGAGCGCACGCAGGCCGGGATAGGGGACGCGATCGGCGGAGATCAGTCCGTTCTGGCTGAAGTTCCAGTCGTTGTGCTGGCCGGCGGGGTCCTCCCAGAAGCCGCCGTACGCGAGGAAGGTGTCGGGCCTGCCCGCCATCTGATAAGGCGCCGGTACTGCCTGCCGGATGCCCTGGTTCACCCAGTCCCACACGAAGGCGCCGCGCATGTTGCGCCCCGAGTAGAACAAATCCCAGTAGTGCTGCAGGCCTCCGTTGCTGTTGCCCATCGCGTGGGTGTACTCGCAGAGCAGCAGCGGCATCTCGGGCCGCTTGGCCGCCAGCTCCTCGGTCTGTTTCGGTGTGGGGTACATGAACGAGTTGATGTCCGAGCTGTTCCCGCCGACGCTGCTGCTTCCCTCGTAGTGCACCGGGCGCGACGGGTCGCGCCGCTTGGTCCACTTGTAGGTTTCGGCGAAGTTGAGCCCGTCGCCCGCCTCGTTGCCCATCGACCAGATGACGACCGACGGGTGGTTCTTGTCGCGCTCGACCATCCGGGCCATCCGGTCGAGGTGCGCCGGCGTCCAGGCCGGATCGTTGGCCAGGCGGTTCTTCGGGTTCGACCCGAAGCCGTGCGACTCGATGTTCGCTTCGTCCATCACGTACAGGCCGTACTGGTCGGTGAGGTCGTACCAGAGGGGGGTGTTCGGGTAGTGCGAGGTGCGCACGGCGTTGACGTTGTGCTGCTTCATCAGCTCGATGTCGCGCACCATCGTCTCGCGGTCGACGTGGTGGCCGGTCACGGGGTGATGCTCGTGGCGGTTGACCCCCTTGAAGAGAACCGGGTAGCCGTTGACGAGGATCTTCCCGCCGGCGATCGACACCTCCCGGAAGCCGACGCGGGAGGGAACGACCTCGAGCACCTGGCCGCCGGACGACCGCAGCGTGAGCAGCAGCGTGTAGAGCGACGGGGTCTCGGCGGTCCACTTGAGCGGGTTCCGCACCTGCAGGCGGAAGTCGGCCGGCGTATCCCCGCCGCCGGGCGCCGGACGGAGGCGCCGCGACGCCGACGCCACGCGCGCTCCCGAGGCATCGCGCAGCTCGAGGTCGAGCCGCACGGCGGCAGCTGCCTTGCCGGTGTTCACCACCATCGCGCGGACACCGAGGGTCGCGTCGCGGTAGCGCGCGTCGAGGTCCGTCTTCACCTCGAAGTCACGGACGTGCTGCGCGGCGGGGCTCCAGAGGTAGACGTCGCGGAAGATCCCGCTCAGGCGGAACATGTCCTGGTCCTCCAGGAACGACCCATCGCTGTAGCGATAGACCTCGACGGCCAGGAGGTTCGAACCGGGCCGGACCGCGCCCGTCACGTCGAACTCCATCGGCGTCCGCGAGCCCTCGCTGTACCCGATCTTTCTGCCGTTGACCCATACGTAGGCGGCCGAGTCGACGCCGTCGAAGTGCAGCAGCACACGCCGCCCCACCCAGTCGGAAGGGAGATCGAAGCGGGTGCGGTAGGAGGCCACGGGGTTGTCGTCGCTCGGGGGCCGCGGCGCCTGGCGGTCGAAGGGGAAGACGTAGCCGATGTTGACGTACACCGGCATGCCGAAGCCCTGCGTCTCGAGGCTGCCCGGAACCTTGACGTCGCTCCACCCCTCGTCGCCGACGTCCTCCCTCCAGAAATCCGTTGGGCGGGCGGCGGGGTTGGGCGACCACCGCAGCTTCCAGGTTCCGTTGAGCGAGCGGAACCAGGGCGAGCGGGCCGGGTCGTTCGAAAGCGCCAGCTCCGTCGAGGGGTACACCATCATCGTGACGTGCGGCGGCTCGGTGCCGACGTGCAGGACGGCGGGATCGTCCCACTCGGGGCGCCCCGAGGGCCCCTGCGCCAGCGGGTCGGCACCGCCCGACAGAACGACCATGCAGAGGATAACGACCAACGATGGCAGACGCATGGCGTGACCTCGAAAGAGGGGCGAGCGGGCCGCAACGCCGTTCTATCGCGTCCGAAGAGCGCGCTTGATCAGCGCCCCGAAACGCTCCTTCGTGGCGCGGCCGAGATGCCGCTCGACGACCTTCCCGCCACGGTCGATGGCGATGGTCACCGGGACGGCGCCCGGCAGGCCGAAGCGCTCGTTGATGCCGGCGTCGTCGGGGCCGTCGAAGAGGAAGACGGGAAGGTCCACCTTCTGCTCGGTGACGAACGCGCCAACCTCTTTCAGCGTCTCGTCGCGGGGCGCCTCGCTGGTCACCAGGTCGTACGACACGGTCAGCACGACGACGCCCTTGCCGCGGTGCTCGCGGGCCACCTCGATCAGCTCGGGCAGCTCGTCCACGCACGGCTCGCACCACGAGGCCCAGAAGTTCACGAGCAGGGCCTGACCCTTGTAGCCCGCGATCGCAGCCTCGAGCGCCTTCAGATCGGCGACGCGCAACTCGCCCTCGGGCCACCCTGACGCCCCGCCGGGCGCGATCATCAGCATGGCCGACGCGAGTACGGCCCCCGCCACCCACTTCCTCATCGCCCCTCCCCGCCCGCCGCCCGCATGGGTCCCGCCATTATACCGGCCTGACTTCGCGCCCCCTACTGGCAGTCGGGGCGATTCGGTCCGCTGGGCGTGGCCAGGGGGCTGGATGGACGGCCGGAGAAGGTGAGCGCCGCGAGTGCGGTCTTTGCGCGGTCGATTCGTGCCAGGCGCTTGCTGACGAAGAGCACCTCGTAGACCGATGCGGGGAAGGGATCGAGGTCCGGTGCGCAGCTGTAGTTGTTGAAGTGCAGGTACGCGACGTGGAAGTGCTCCTTGAGGCGGCGCACCACGGGCAGCGCCCGCGTGTCGTCCACGCCATGGAACTCGACGGCCAGCTGGTCGATGCGCTCGAGGACGGCGTCGGGGGCGGAGAGGAACGTTTCCCACTCGGCGCCCTCGACGTCGATCTTGAGCACCACGCGCTTGCCGGCGTCGCCGTTGCGCGCCAGTTGGTTCAGCACGCTGTCGAACCGGCGGCCTGCTTCGTCGAAGCGGGGCCGGCCGCCCACGCACTCCGCGTGGAAGGTCGTGGCGCCGCCCGGGCAGGCCGGGACGGTGGTGTTGAAGCAGTCGTACTGGTGGACGACGATGCCCAGCTCGCGCGAGATGTCGCAGCCCCAGCCGTCGTACCCGTTGATGCCGTATGAGTAGCCGACGCCCACCGCCGAGAGCAGGTTCCCGCACATCAGGTAGCCGCCATCGTGCGCCTCGCCGTACCGCTTCAAGGCACAGGTGTCGAGCCGGGACGGCTGCAGTTCCTCGAACAGCAGCTCTCGCGGCGTCCCGGCCGGCGTCCGGCGGGCGACGAGGACGAGGAGGAGGACGCCGAGGGCAGTGCCGAACGCCGCCAGCCCTGCGGCGGCCGCCCACGGGAAGCCTGGCCGTTCGCCGGCGCGACGCCCGTGCCGCCGGGGAGGAAGCGCGTTCATGTGTGTTGCCGTCCCGATGGCCATGCTACCATTCGCCGCCCCGATCCCCACGCGGGGATCGCCCTCCACGACCTGCCCGTCTCCCCGTTGTCGGTGTCTTGGCCGGAAGGAGCGACGACATGGTGATCAAGAGCGTCGGTGCGGGCTCGCGGTGCAGCCGCTGGAACTGACTGAGACGGAGTGGTCAGGCAGGGGGTGTGAGCACCTTGAGGCCGGGCGGCAGCGACTCCCCGAAAATCTGCAGCGCGCTGCGCGCGGCCGCGGGCTGCGGCGTCAGCAGCGGCTCGGCTTCCTCTGAGAACCCGGCCTCGGCCAGCCGCCGGGCCGCGAGTTCGCGCAGGTCGTCGCTGAGATCGCGCAGCGGGTCGTCGGTCCGGGCGCCGATCTGGACAATCGCCGCGGCCCGCTCGGGCGTCAGGACGGGCGCGGCCATCAGGCGCTCGAGCCAGGGCGCGGCGCGTTCGGGCGGTACGACGGCCGACAGCGGGCCGTACGCCGGGACCCGCGCGCCCAGCCGGCCGATCGCCCACAGGTAGCTCGCGTTATCGCGGTCACGGTCGAGGCGACCGACGAGCGCATCGCCGAGCACCGCTCGATCGCGCGCGGGAAGGTGTTCGAGGCTTGCCAGCAGCCGCCAGGCCTCGCGCTGCACCTGGGGATTCACCCGCCTGGTCTTGCGTTCCCGCAGGCCGACGAGCGTCGCGTAGCGAAGGTGCAGCTCGCGCTGCTGGCCCGCCTTGAGGCCGCCGGCCACGCGCTGCCACAGCACGGCCCACTCCGACTGGCACTGCGGGTCGTTCGGGAACAGCAGCCCCTCGACGTACACGCCTCGCACGCGGCCGATGCGCCAGTCGTCGGCCGGCGCGCCGAACCCGGGCCGCAGGCAGAAGCCGAGCAGGTTGAGCCATCGCGCCTCGTAGCGCGGGCCAAGGCGTCGGCCGTCGGCCAGCTCGATCAGCGTGTCGGCGAGGGCGCGGGCCAGCGGGGTCTCCCACGCCAGGCGTCCGTACCCGAGCGCCGCCTCGAGCCGGGCGGGCAGCGTCTCGGGAGTGACGCGGGCGGTGGGTGTCACTTCGCCAGATTCGGCAGGCCGGGGCGCGAAGACGGCTCTCAGGAGCTCGCGCGCGGCTTCCAGGCTCCCGGGCGCGACCACCGACTCGGCTTCGGGCCCCTCCTCCGGGGGCGCTTCCCAGTCGCGCTCGCCTCTCAGCTGAAAGCGGAGCCGCCACCGGTGCTCGCTGGTCCTCGACGTGCACGACACCTCGAGCGTCCCCGTCTCCGTGTAGCTCGCCGAGAGCGCAACCTCCAGCTCGACTTGCCGCGACCGCTTTCCGTACCGGAGCACGGTGGCGAGCGGGGCGTGCCGATGGATCTCGTCTTCCGGAAGCGTGAGGAGGTCGCCCGGCCGATCGTTCCGCAACGCGCTGCTCGAGAGCGGGAACGAGACGGGCCGGTTGGTCGTGACCGTGAGCCCCTCGCGCGCGACCTCGAAGGTGGAACCCTCCTCGGCGCCGCGCGGCAGCACGCAGATGGCGGCACCGCTCTCCGCCGTCGGCCCTCCGCCCGACAAGCCCAGGTAGTACGCCCGCGCGCTGCCCGCACGAACCCTCAGGCCGCCGCGCTCGCGCACGAGCGCGTAGTGGGCAGCGCCAATCGCGACGGCCGACGCCGGGTTCGGGTTCCCAAGCACCCGCGGCCGCCACGATCCGTCCGGCGCGAACCAGCGGGCCAGCGCGTCCACGATCCGGTCGCGGGCGAGGGCCGGAGCGAAGAAGCCGCCGTTGAACAGGACGGCGTCGGGCCTGCGCGGCTCATCCTCGCCCGCAGATCGCGCCGCGTTCGCGAGGAACGCGGCCAGGTGGCGCGTGATCGCCGGGTCGGCCGCGAACGGAAGGCCCATCTCCAGCAGGCCCGTCCGCCGCTCGGCGTGCGGCCGCTCGTCGAGCGCCGCCATCGGCAGGAAGCCTTCGGCGAGCGTCGAGACCACTTCGTCGCGGGTCAGCTCCGAGGTGACGGAGGCCCCGACAATCGCGCGGCCGCTCCCGAGGATCGTGACCGGCAGCCGATCGAGTGACGGGTGGGAGAGAAGGCGCTCCTTCGACGCGGCGACCGTGCGCCGGAGCGCAAGCTTCTGGACCAGCGAGAGGGCGCGGTCGCCGAGCCGGGCCTCGATTCGCCGCGCGAGGGCGAGGTCGAGGTTGTCGCCGCCGAGCAGCAGGTGCTCACCCACGGCCGTCCGCTCGAAGCGGATCTCGTCTTCTTCCATCGACACGCGGATGGTGGTGAAGTCGGTCGTGCCCCCGCCGACGTCGCAGACCAGTACTTCTTCGCCATCCTGGAACGACTCACCGATTGCCTGTCTTCCCGAAGCGGCCGCGCCGCGAACGCGGAGGGGACCGGCGCCGGCCAGGAAGGCGTAGAACGCGGCCAGCGGCTCCTCGATCAGCGTCAGCGCCGTCAGCCCCGCGTCGCGAGCCGCCTCTACGGTCAGCTCGCGCGCCTCCTGGTCGAATGACGCCGGCACGGTGAGCACGACGCTCTGGCGCTCGAGCGCGGCGGCGGCGTCCCCCTTCGCCACTTCGTGGTTCCACGCGTCGCGCAGGTGCCGCAGGATGCGGGCCGAGGCCTCCACCGGTGAGAGCGACGGCTCGTCGGCCCCCCATGGCAGGATGCGAGCCGTCCGGTCGGCCGTCGGATGCGACAGCCACGACTTCGCCGACGAGACTTGCCGTGCGGGCTGCAGCGCCCCCTGGTCGCGCGCGAACGCGCCGGCCACCAGGGCGGGATGGCGATCCCATGGCGTGCCGAATCGGCCGCTGGCGCGCTCGTCGGGTGTTGGCAGGTAGAGGAAGGAGGGAAGCGCGGCGTCGGCATGCACCTCGCCCGGCACGGTGACCTGCGGTATCGGCACGACCCGGGGCAGGAGGTGCGCCTCGCGGGTGGCCAGGTCGATTGCGGCGACAACCGAGTTGGTGGTGCCGAGATCGATGCCGACGAGGAAGCGGGGCGGCGTCATGCCCCCGCTTCGAGACGCGGCGAGCGCACGTTCAGCTCGAGCTTCCAGCGCTCGGAGCCGTCGCGTGCGACGCACCACAGCTCCAGCGTCCCGACCTCCGTGATGCGGCTCAGCAGCCGCACCGGCACGACCGTTTGTTCGCGGCCCCCCAGGTCGAGCTCCACCTCGAGCGGGCTCAGTTCCTCGACCTCGTCGCCCCAGTCCTCGATCAGGCTGCCGATCGGGTCGTCCTTCCGCACCACCGACGACAGGAACCGGAACTCCGCCGGCTCTCCCACCACGAGCCCGAACTCGCGCCCGGGCACCGGGGCCTCGGTTCCCTCCTCCATGCCGAAGGGGACGACGCAGAGCGCCTTCAGCGGGGCAGGGAGGCCCGGCACCGAGGGCATCGCGCTCTCGATGCCGATGTAGTAGGTCCGCGGGACCCCCGCGCGGATGCGGACGCCCCGTCCGCGCCGCGCCCGCCCGTAGTACGCGGCGCCTCGCGCCACGGCCAGGTCGAGGTCGGCCGCGTCGAGCACCTCGGCCTCGGCGAGCGGCGCAAACCCCTCGGCCTCGAGCCAGCCGTTGACCACCGAAACCAGCCGCTGCCGCAGCGGCACAGCCTTCATCACGCCGCCGTTGAACAGGATTTTCGTCGGGCACGCCATCCCGCTCGGGCCGCGGCGCACCAGGCCGGCGCCCGCCGCGTGCCCGGCCGGCTGGTTGAGGAACCGGGCGAGGTGGCGGGTGACGGCGGCGTCAGCGGCATACGCAAGGCCCAGTTCCTGGAAGCCCACGCGCCGCTGCCGGGCCGGTTCGGCGTCCCGGGGTACCGGGGGGAAGAACCCGTCCACCACCACCCGGTCGAGATCCTCGCGCGCCAGCATCGTCTTGATCGTCCCGCCCACCAGGCGCGTCCCGCGCCCGCGGACGACAACCTCGTGCGCGGGCAGATTGGGGTCGGTGAACAGACGTTCCTTGCCCACGCGGGCCTGGTGCCAGAGCGCGTGCAGCTGCCAGGTGTCGATCCGGTGGCCCTCGGCCTCGAGGCGCTGCTGCAGCAGCCGCGCGAGCGCCAGGTCCATGTTGTCGCCGCCGAGCAGGATGTGATCGCCCACCGCGACGCGCTCGAGGCGCAGTTCGCCCTCTTCCTCCGCGACCGTGATCAGCGTGAAGTCGCTGGTGCCGCCGCCGATGTCGCACACCAGCACGAGGTCGCCCACGCGTACCCGCTTTCGCCACGCGTCGCCCTGGCTCTCGATCCAGGCGTAGAAGGCGGCCTGCGGCTCCTCGAGCAGGGTGAGCCGCTCGAGCCCCGCCTGCGCCGCGGCGCGGCGCGTCAGCTCGCGCGCGTCCTCGTCGAAGGAGGCGGGGACCGTCAGGACGACGTCCTGGTCGGCGAGGCGGCGGCCATCCGACCGCTGCTCCCAGGCGTGCCGCAGGTGCTCGAGGAGGGCGGCCGACGCCTGCACCGGCGAGACCTTGGGCACGTCCTCGGGCGCCTGCCACGGGAGGATCGCGGCCGTGCGATCCACGCCGGCGTGCGAGAGCCACGATTTCGACGAGGTCACGACGCGCCCGGGCACCTCGGCTCCCCGTGCCCGCGCCAGTTCGCCAACCAGGCGCGAGGGCGACGGGTCCCACGGCAGCGCGAGAGCGCCCTTCGCGAAATCGAGATCGCCGGGGAGATAGAGGAAGGAAGGCAGCAGGTGACGCTCGGCCACCTCGCCCGGGTTCACTACCTGCGCCACCGGCTGCACCTCCGGGCGCAGTTCGCTGGCATCGCGGTCGTCGTCGCCGGGCGCACCGACCTGCGCGAGGGCGCAGTTGGTCGTGCCGAGGTCGATGCCGACGATCAGTTCGCCGTGTCCGGTGCCGGGGGGCGTCATCCGATCTCCACCTCTGCGGGTGCGATGACCAGCCGCCCCTCGCCCTCAGGGAGGGTGGGCAGCTGCACGCGGGCCACGCGCCAGCCGCGGTGGCGCAACACCCCGCGGAAGGGAGGCTGGCCGGTGACCATCCCCACCAGCTTCACGGCGCCAGGATCGAAACCGGCGTTCACCACGGCAAGCTGCCCCTCCTCGCCCGCCATCACCGGTTCC
>DAOPQX010000131.1:0-8731 GCA_035348395.1 Vicinamibacterales bacterium
CCCCTCGTTCACACCCATCACGAGCGTCGCGTCCGGGCCCTTGGCCGGCGCGGTCACGATGACCTTCTTCGCCCCGGCGGCCAGGTGCTTGGCACAGTCGTCGCGCTTGGTGAACTTGCCGGTCGCCTCGAAGACGATGTCGACCCCCAGCTCCTTCCACGGCAGCTCGGCCGGGTCCTTGGCGGAGAGCACCTTGAACTCGTCGCCGTCGACCGTGATGGCCCCGTCCTTCGCCTCGACCTTGGCTGTGATGTTCCCGAGCACGGAGTCGTACTTGAGGAGGTGCGCGAGCGTCTGGGCGCTCGTCAGGTCGTTCACCGCCACGAAGTCGAACTCACTATTGCCGAGGGCCGCGCGCATGATGTTGCGGCCGATCCGACCGAACCCGTTGATCCCGACCTTGATGGCCATCGATTCCTCCAGCGAGTTGATTGCGGCGAGCTAGGCGCCCGTTCTTTCCGTCAGTAAAACCAAACCATTCTAATGACGGCTTGCGGGAGGGTCAAACACGGACTATACTGCCGCGTTTTCCAGGAATTCCGGCCGCCCGCCCCAGCGGCCGGCCAGCCGCCCGACACCCGTCGCCCCGGCCCGATGTACTTCCTGTACACGTGTCTCAGCCTCGTGGCCTTCGTCCTGCTGTCGCCGTACTTCGCGTGGCAGGCGCTCCGCTACCACAAGTACGTCGCCAACCTCCGTCAGCGCCTCGGCTACCTCCCGGTCTCCTTCAACCTCGACGCCGACGAGTCGATCTGGATCCACGCCGTGTCGGTGGGCGAGGCGCTCTCGGTGCGCGCGTTCGCCGGCGAGCTGAAGTCCCGCTATCCAGGCCTCCGGCTGTTCGTCTCCACCACCACGATTGCCGGCCAGCAGGTGGCCGCCCGCGACATCACCGAGGCCGACGCCACCTTCTACTTCCCGATCGACCTCGGTTTCATCGTCCGCCGCACGCTGAGGCTGGTGAAGCCCCGGCTGCTCGTCGTGATGGAGACCGAGTTGTGGCCGAACCTCCTGCGCGAGTGCAAACGCCGCGGCGTTCGGACCATGCTCGTCAACGGGCGCATCTCGAACCGCTCGTACCCCCGCTACCGCCTCGTTCGCCCGTTCATGCGCCGCGTGCTCGCCGACATCGACCGGTTCTGCGTCCAGTCGTTCGAGGCGGCGCGCCGGTTGACCGACCTCGGCGCCGACCCCGGCCTCGTCGAGGTGACCGGCAACCTGAAGTTCGACTCGCTCAAGGCAGGCCCGGCGCCCGACGAGCGCGGCGTTCACCGCGTGCTCCGCTACTTCCAGGTGCCCGAGGGGCGTCCGGTCGTCGTGGCCGGCTCGACGATGAGGGGCGAGGAGACGATGGTGCTGCAGGCGTACGAGCGCCTGCGGACGCCCGAGCGCCGGCCGCTGCTCGTGATCGCGCCCCGCCACCCCGAGCGGTTCGACGAGGTCGAGCGGCTGGCGCGCGAGGAAGGGCTGGCGGTCGAACGGCGGACGCGCCTCGACATCGACGTCGAGGTGCGGGCCGACGTGGTCGTGCTCGACACCATCGGCGAGCTGGCGCACCTCTACCGCATCGCCTGGGTGGTGTTCGTCGGGGGGAGCCTGGTGCCGACGGGGGGCCACAACATCCTCGAGCCGGCGGTGTTCGGCAAGCCGATCGTGTTCGGCCCCTACATGCACAACTTTCGCGAGATCGCCGACAGCTTCCTCGCCGCCGACGCCGCGCTCCAGGTGGCCTCGCCCAGCGAGCTGGCCGACGTGCTGGAAGACCTGCTGGACGACGAGAAGCGGAGGGCGCGCCTGGGGGCCGCCGCCCGTGGCATCATCGAGTCGAGCCGCGGCGCGCGCGATCGCACCCTGGCCGCAATCGCCGCCGTCCTGCCCCCCGGCACCGGCGCCCGGGTGCGGCCGTTCCGCCCGCCCCGGGCCCGATCGTGATGCTCGACCACCTCTACGCCGCCGCCGCCCTCGCCCGGCGCCGCTGGTACGAGCGGCGGCCGGAACGCCGCCGCCGGCTCGACCGGCCCGTGGTGAGCGTCGGGAACGTCAGCGTCGGCGGTAGCGGGAAGACGCCGGTGACCGCCTGCCTGGCGCGCCTGCTGCTCGACGCCGGCCACGTCCCCTCGATCCTCACGCGCGGCTACGCGCGGCGCGACCCGGCGCCCGGGGTCACCGTGGTCAGCGACGGCAAGCAGCTGCGGGCCGGCATCGACCAGGCCGGCGACGAGCCGCTGATGCTGGCCCGCGCGCTGCCGGCGGCCCCCGTGCTGGTGTCGAGCGACCGCTACCTTGCCGGACAGCTGGCCGAGCGCCGGTTCGGCTGCACGGTCCACTTGCTGGACGACGGGTTCCAGCACTTCGGGCTGCACCGCGACGTGGACCTGGTGCTGGTCGGACAGGAGGAGCTGGAGAGCCCCGTGGCGCTGCCGCGCGGGCGGCTGCGCGAGCCGATCGACGTGCTCCGCTCGGCCGACGCGCTGGTCTTCGAGATGGTGGACGCCGCGCTGCCCGTCGCACTTGCCTTGGCCGAGCGGGTCGGCGTGACGCGGTGTTTCCGCCTGCGTCGCGCGCTGGGGCGGCCGCGGCTGGCCGGCGGCGACGCGGCGACCGCGCCGGCCGAGGGCACGCGGGTGCTGGCGGTGGCGGGCCTGGCAAGGCCCCAGGGGTTCTTCTCGGCGCTGGCCGTCGAGGGGTGGACGCTTGCCGGCCAGCTGGCGTTTCCCGATCACCACCGCTTCGGCGAGGCCGACGTCCGCCGCATCCTCGGCGCCATGCGCGAGGCCCGGGCCGGCATGGTGGTGACGACCGAGAAGGATTGGGTGCGCCTGCAGCCGCTCGAGCCGCTGCCCTTCACCGTCGCCCTCGCGCCGCTCGAGGTGACCGTGGAGCCCCCCGACACGTTCCGCGAGTGGCTGCTCGCTTCAGTGGGACAGGCAGTGGGACAGGCGTCTCGCCTGTCCAGGAACCGTGAGCCGTGAGCCTTGAGTCATGAGCGGTGTTCAGTGGGACAGGCGTCCCGCCTGTCCAGGAACCGTGAGCCGTGAGCCGTGAGCCCTGAGCCCGTCTTCCGTCATCGCCTCGAGTACGCGGTCGTGGCAGCCGTCGCGCTGGTGATCCGCGTGCTGCCCTGGGGGGCGGTGCGCCTGGCCGGCGGGTTTCTCGGGACGTTGTTCTACCTGTTCGACCGGCAGCACCGCCGGGTGGCGACCGACAACCTCGCGCGCGCCTTCCCGACCCGCACCGCCTCGGAGATCCGGGCGCTGGCGCACGGCGTGTTCCGCCACTTCGGGGGGATGCTCTTCGAGCTGCTGAAGTTCAGCACCCTGCGGCACGATCGGATGCTCGAGCGGGTCGAGTTCGAGGGGACCGACCGGGTGCGCGAGGCCTACGCGGGCCGGCGCGGCGTCTTCTTCCTGACTGGCCACTTCGGCTGCTGGGAGATCAACGGCATCGTCCACGCGCTGCACGTCGAGCCGATCGGCGTGATGGCGCGGCGTCTCGACAACCCCTATCTGAACGCCCTGCTCGAGCGCGTGCGGCAGTGCACCGGCAACTGGGTGATCTACCGGAAGGGCGGGCTGCGGCGGATGCTGCGGGCCCTCGAGGCGGGCCGGGGGATCGCGATCCTGATCGACCAGCACATGCACGGCCCCGAGGCGGTGCCGGTGGACTTCTTCAACCGGCCCGCCGCCACCACCACCGTGCTCGGATCGCTCGCGCTGCGGACGGGGGCGCCGGTGATCCCGGTGTTCACGGTGCCCCTCGCCGGGGGCCGCTACCGCGTGATCTACGAGCATGCCGTCGAGCCGCCGTCCGAGGCGTCGCCCGAGGCCCTGCGCGCCTTCACCCAGCGCTGCACCGACGTCCTGGAGATGTACGTGCGGCGCTACCCCACGCAGTGGCTCTGGATGCACCGCCGCTGGCGTGACCGCCCTGCAGACGACGTGGTGAAGGGGATGTTCCCGCAGGCCCGGTCGGAAGGCGACATCGAGGGCCGGGTGCCGGAGTGATGGCCCGCCGCACGCTGGTCCTCGCGCCGAACTGGCTCGGCGACGCCGTGATGGCGCTGCCGGCCCTGGCGGGGCTCCGGCGGCAGCACCCCGGCGACCACCTGATCGCCGCGGCAAGGCCTTCAATCGCGCCCCTCTTCGAGATGGTCGGCGGGATCGACCAGGTGGTGCGGCTGCCGGCAGGACGCGCCTGGCATCCGGCCGACCTGCGGCGCGAGGCGGCGGCGATTGCCTCGGCGACGGCCGACCTCGCCATCCTCCTGACCAACTCCTTCCGAACCGCTTGGATCGTGCGCCGGGCCGGCGTCGCGGAGCGGTGGGGCGTGCGGGCCGACCTGCGTGGCCGGCTGCTCACGCGCGCGGTGCCAAGGCCGCGACGGCGGGGCGCGCACCACGCCGACTACTACCGCGACATCGTCTTGGCGTTCGGCATCGAGCCGGCGCGAGAGTCCCCTCGTGTCACTCCTCCGCCGGCGGCGTTCGAGACCGCGAGGGTGCTGCTCGAGAGGGAGAGCGTCCCGGCCGGGGCGCCGCTGGTGGGCATGGCGCCGGGGGCGGCTTACGGGAAGGCGAAGCAGTGGCCGCCCCGCCGCTTCGCCGAGCTGGCCGCGGAACTGCACGATCGGTTCGGCGCGGTCTCGGTGCTGGTGGGCAGCGGCGGGGATCGCGAGGCTGGGGAAGAAATTCGCCGGTGCCTCGACGGCGCGGCGGCGCGCGCGAGCCTCGTCAACCTGATTGGAAAGACCGACCTGGTGGTGCTGGCCGGGGTCATCGCCCGGATGCGGGCGTTCGTGTCGAACGATTCGGGGGCGATGCACCTGGCTGCGGCGGTCGGCTTGCCGGTGGCCGCGGTGTTCGGGCCGACCGACGAGCGGGCCACCGCACCGCTGCCCGCGCCGGCGCACGGCGTGCCGGCGCATGCGATACTGACGGCGCCCGCCTGGTGCCGCCCCTGCCTGCTGCGGGAGTGCCCCATCGACCACCGCTGCATGACGCGAATCTCCGCGGCGGCGGTGACCGGGGCGATGGAAGGGTGGTTCGAGAGATGAGCGCGGCGGTGTTCCTGGATCGCGACGGGACGATCATCGAGGAGTACGGGTACCTGAACCGGCTCGATCGGGTGACTTTCTTCCCCTGGAGCATCGACGCGATTCGTGCGCTGAACGCCGCGGGCCTGCTCGTCTTCGTCGTCACCAACCAGGCCGGCGTCGCGCGCGGCTACTACGACGAGGCATTCGTGAAGGCGACGCACGCCCTCATCGACAAGCGGGTCCGAGCGGGGCGGGCGCGCATCGACGCCTTCTACTACTGCCCGCACCACCCGGACGGAAGCGTGGCGGCCTACCGCACCGTCTGCGAGTGCCGGAAGCCCGCACCCGGCATGATCCGCCGCGCTGCGCTCGAGTACGGCGTCGACGCGGCACGCTCGTTCGTGGTCGGAGACCGCTGGCTCGACGTCGAGTTCGGGCGCGCGGCCGGCGCGCGGAGCATCCTCGTGCGGACCGGGTACGGCTTGAACGAGGAGTCGCGCCCCGCCAACGCGCCGCGCGCCGACCTGGTGGCCGACAACCTGGCGGAAGCGGTGGCGTGGATACTGGGAGTAGCGTCGGCCTCCGTGCCGGCGAACCGACCATGACATCAGATCGTCTGCTCTCTCTCGTCGATCGCTTCCCCTCCTGCCGGGTGGTGGTGGCGGGCGACCTCGTGGCCGACGAGTTCCTGTCGGGGCAGCCGTCGCGCGTGTCGCGCGAGGCGCCCGTGCTGATCCTCAGCTACGAGGACACGCGGGTCGTGCCCGGCGGCGGCGCCAACGCGGCGAACAACGTGGCCACGCTCGGCGGCCGCGTCCAGTTGTTCGGCCTCACCGGCCGCGACGAGGCCGGCCGCCGGCTGCTCGAGTGCTTCCCGCGCTCGGTCAACACGCGAAACGTCCTGCGCCCGGCGGGCTACCGCACGCCCACCAAGACGCGCGTGCTTGCCGGCGGCATCCACTCGGCGAAGCAGCAGATCGTGCGGATCGACCGGGAGCCCGGCGCGCCGCCGCCTCCCGAGCTTGCCGCGCGGATTGCCGACGCCCTTCTCGAAGCGGCCGGCGCCGCCGACGCGGTGCTGCTCTCCGACTACGGCTACGGCCTGGTGACGCCGGCGCTCGCCTCGGCCATCACCGCGCGGCTCGAGGCTGCCCGCCGCGACGCGCGGCCTCCGGTGCTGATCGATTCGCGGTACAACCTCGGCGCCTACCGCGGCCTTGCCGCGTGCACTCCAAACCAGCCGGAAGTGGAGCAGCTGTTCGACAGGAAGATTGGCGACGACGGCGCGGCGCTCGAGAAGGCGGGGCGGACACTGCTGCGGCGGCTGCAGATGCAGGCGGTGCTGGTGACGCGCGGCTCGCGGGGCATGGCGCTCTTCCAGCGGTCGGTGCCGACCGTCCACATCCCGATCTTCGGAACCGACGAGGTGGCCGACGTCACGGGCGCCGGCGACACGGTGATGGCGGTCATGTCGCTCGCCCTTGCCGCCGGCGCGTCGTTCCACGAGGCGGCGCTGCTGGCCAACTACGCCGGCGGCATCGTGGTGATGAAGCGCGGCACCGCCACCGTCTCCCCCGACGAGCTGCGCGAGGCGATTCGGAGCCAGTAGCCAGGCGTCTCGCCTGTGAGTGGCAGCCAGTAGCACAGGCGTCTCGCCTGTGAGTGGCAGCCAGTAGCACAGGCGTCTCGCCTGTGTGTACAACAGCAGTGGCACAGGCGTCCCGCCTGTGAGTGACAGATGGGACAGATCCTCTCCGAACCCGATCTCCAGGCGCAGATCGCCGCCGATCGCCGCGAGGGCCGCACCGTCGCGTTCGCCAACGGCTGCTTCGACGTGCTGCACGTCGGCCACGTGCGGTACATCCAGGGAGCCGCCGCCGAGGCCGACCGCCTGATCGTGGCCGTCAATGACGACGGTTCGGTGAGGAGGATGAAGGGGGCGAACCGCCCCGTGCTGCCGGCGGCTGACCGTGCCGAGCTGGTGGCCGCGCTGCGCGGCGTCGATTACGTCGTGGTCTTCCCCGACGCCACCGTGGCGCGCCTGCTCGAGCTGCTGAAGCCCGACGTCCACTGCAAGGGGACCGATTACACGGTGGACACCGTGCCCGAGCGCGAGACCGTTCGTGCGTACGGCGGCCGCATCGCCATCGTCGGCGACGCGAAGGAGCACTCGACGAGCGAGCTGCTTGGAAGAATCAAGGCGGAGGGTGGCCCGCCTTCGCGCCAGGCGCCGCGGCGCGGCAGGCCTGAGCCTTGAGCCGTGAGCCGTGAGCCTTGAGCCGTTACTATGCGTGTCCTCCTCGTCCGCCTCGGCGCCATGGGCGACATCGTGCACGCGCTGCCAGTGGCGGCGGCGTTGCGGCAGCGGTTTCCCTTCGCCCGGATCGACTGGGTGGTGGACGCGCGGTACGCGGCGCTGCTCGATCTCGTCCCCGCGATCGACGGCCGGATCGTCGTTGCCGCCCGGGATCAGGCGCCGGCCGGCGCGGGCCGCGCGCCGGGAAGCCCCGGCCGCGACGGCGTTGCGGACGGGCCCACCGGCGATCGCGCGCGGCGGACGTTTTCGGCGGGCCTTGGCTGGCTCAGGCTGGTGCGGGCGCTGCGGCGCGAGCGGTACGAGGTCGCGCTCGACCTGCAGGGGCTGGTGAAGTCGGCCGTGGTCGCGCGGGCCTCGGGGGCCCGGCGCGTGATCGGGTTCGGCCGGCCCTGGCTGCGCGAGCCGCTCGCCGCGCGCTTCTACACCGAGCGCACGGCCGTGGCGCGCGGCGGCCACGTGGTGGACAAGAATCTCGCGCTGCTGTCGGCGCTCGGCATCGGCACCGCGGCGCGGGTGTTCCCGCTGGCGGCCGGTGACATGAGGCCCGTGGAGGAGATGCGCCGGCTCCACCCCGAGGCCGCCCGCGGCTTCGTCCTGCTGAACCCCGGCGCCGCGTGGCCGAACAAGCGCTGGCCGCCCGAGCGGTTCGGTGCGCTCGCCGCCATCGTCCGCAGGCGGCACGGCCTTCCCTCGGCCGTGCTCTGGGGGCCCGGCGAGGAGGAGCTGGCGGCGCTGGTGGTGGACGAGTCAGGCGGGGCGGCCTTCGCCGCGCCGGCGACGCGCCTGCCAGGACTCCTCGGCTTGGCGCGGTCGGCGCGCCTGATCGTCTCGGGCGACACCGGCCCGCTGCACCTCGCCGCCGCGGCGGGGACTCCGGCCGTCGCCGTGTTCGGGCCGACCAACCCCGAGCGCAACGGTCCGTGGCACCCGGCCGACCTCACCGTGTCGCGCTACGACACGTGCGATTGCCACTACAGGCGGCAGTGCCGCCGCGGCCGACCCTGCATCGCGGAGATCGAGGTGGACGAGGTGGCACGGGCGGTGGACCTGCGGCTGGCGACGTAGACTCCGGCCTTCGACCTTGACTTCGCGACGCGACTTCGTGACTCGATGACTTCGTCAACTTCGTGGACTTCGTGGACTGCGCGCGGCGCCCGTCTTCTGGCGCGTACCAGGGTTCCTCTGGGCTTCCTCGGCGGCGTCGTCGCGCTGTGGCTGGCTCACCCCACGTGGCGCAGCCTGGCCGCGGGTGCTGCGGTAGCGGCCCTCGGTGAGGCGATTCGCGTCTGGGCGGCCGGCCACCTCGAGAAGGGCAGGGAAGTGACCCGCTCGGGCCCCTACCGCTGGACGGCTCACCCGCTCTACCTGGGTTCGGCGAT
>DAOPQX010000132.1:0-8725 GCA_035348395.1 Vicinamibacterales bacterium
CGCCGGTTGGCGCGCGGGCCGGTGGCGCGACTGGTGGCCTCGGGCGCGCGCGCCGGGAACGACTGGACGGCCGAAAAGCAGGCATTGCTCGACGAGTACGACCGGGCGGGCCTCACCTCGGTTGCACGGCAGGCGAGGCCCGACTCGGGAGCCGCGGCCAGCTCGAAGAACCTGGCCATTGCCCTCGCCGCGTTCGAGCTGGCGTGGGTGGACGCTGGGGCCGCGACCACTGCCCTGGCACAGGCACTGTCGCTCGCGCCGCTCGAGCTGTTCGGCACCGACGAGCAGCGGCAGCAATTCCTGCCAGGCGCGGAGGGGCCGGCGCGGCGCGGCGCGTTCGTGCTCACCGAGCCGCTGCCGTACGTCGGCGTTGACACGGGCGTCCTGAGCGGCAAGCTCCGGGTGGGCGAGTGGCGCGACGGCGAGGAGCCGATCCTGGAGGTGGAGAAGCGCGGCCGCTTCATCACCAACATGGCGTTCGCCGACTTCGTCACGGCGGCCGTCGAGGGAGCCGACGGGCGCGTCAAGGGGACGTGCCTGGTGCTGCTCCAGCAGGACGACCCCGGAGTGTTCGACCGCGGCACGCCCACGCGCAAGCTCGTTCACCAGCTGGCGTCGACCACCGACCCGTCGTTCCGCCTAAGGATCCCGGCCAGCCGGATCGTCGGCGGCTACTCCGTGGAGGAGGGCGTCATCGTTCCACGCTACTCCCACCGGGAGGTCATCGAGGCCGTGTTCCGGCGGACGCGCGTGACGGTCGGCCTGCTGACCGCGGCGAAGCTGCTCTCGGCGGTGGAGCCGCTGTTGCGGTACCACCGCACCCGCTTCCGCGGCGGCGAGACGACCACGCCCGGAACTCCGCGCTACGAGCTGGGGCTGCAGCAGCGCGAGGACGCACTGCTGCGCCTCGTGGACGTGTGGGCGGCCGGCGAGGCAAGCGCCTCGCTCGGGTTCGCGGCGGCACGATTGTTCGACGAGCTGGACGCGGATGGGAACGGGGCCGGGGCGCGTGCGGGCGATGCGACCGACGCCGCCCGGGCCGAGGCGCTGGCGGCGGTCCTGTCGCCGGCGTGCAAGCTGTGGAACACCAGCCACGGGGCGCGCATGATGCGCGAGGCGGTCAGCTTGATGGGCGGGTACGGCATCACCGAGGATTGCCCCGGCTTCCTCGGGCACAAGTGGATGGACGCCCAGCTCGAGGCCACCTACGAGGGGCCCGAGGCGGTCCAGCGGCAGCTGCTGTCGGTGACGATGACCGACCAGCTCTTCCTGTCGCAGTTCCATCAGTGGGCCGTGGAGATGCGGCAGCTGGCCGATGGGCGGCCCGGGACGGGGGCGTGCACCGTGGCCAGCGCGATGGAACTGTGGCTGTGGACGCTGCGGCACCTGCTGACCGCCACCGACGCCGACGGAAAGCGGCTGTACCAAGTGTCGCGGCACGGCGTGACGTTCCCGCTGGCCGATGCGCTGTGCTGGCTGCTGGCCGTGCGGTACCAGATTCTCGACGTGCTCGAGCTCGAGGCGCGGAAGCACGAGGCTGGCGGTGCGGAGTCGGACGGTGTGGTGTCGCTGCTGCTCGATCTCTGCCACGTCCAGGCGGCCGCGGCGGCCGGAGAGGTGGGGCGCATCTGCGCCGAGCTGGTGCACGGCTACCAGCGCCATCCTGCGTGGAACGCTTCGGGGTGCGCCGCGTGTTACAGCGCCGCCGACCTCGAGGCGCTCGAGCAGCTGATGCCCGGCTTCGAGTCCACCGCGGGGGGCTACGCCGACGTGATCGGCCACGACGGGTCGCACCAGGCCAAGGCCGGGCCGTGCGTCCGCTTTCCGGGGCTGGACGACTTCACGCGGCTGAGGGGCAAGCTGGACGGGTGCCTCACCGGCACGCGCCTGGCCAAGGACCGGGCAGCGTCCGCCCTGTCGAAGGTGCCGGTTGCCGAGGGTCCTGACTACCCCTTATGATGGCCGGCACGGTTCGGGCAGGCGAGTGCTGTCTCGCGCCGGATGACCGGCAGCCCGGGCTGACGGCTTTTCGGCAGCCCCGCCGGGAACTTGCCGCGAACGGCGCGCGGCGCGTAAAATGGGCCTGTAATCGGTCGGTTCCAATCGGACCACCTTTTGCACTTCTCTTATTCTGCCGGCCGATTTTGGCCCCTGAACAGTTAGGAGCGGAACGATGGCGATGATGATCAAGGATGATTGCATCAGCTGCGGTGCTTGCGAGCCCGAGTGCCCCAACGAGGCAATCAGCCAGGGCGATACGATTTACGTGATCGCGGCCGACAAGTGCACCGAGTGCGAGGGCCACTACGACTCACCGAAGTGCGTCGAGGTCTGCCCGGTCGACGAGTGCATCGTCAAGGCCTAGGCTGCGGGATCGACGTACGTCGCGCAGCCCTTCAGGGCTGCGGGATCGGGCTGCGGCTCGTCCCTGCAATAATCCAAGTCGCAATCACGAGCTCTCGCTGCCGGTCGGCCGGTGCGAGGGCTCGTGCTTTGTACTGTGAGAAAATCCCGCCATGCTGACGACCTTCCGCCTTGCGTGCCTGGTGCTCTTTGGCGTGGCGGCGATCGCGGTGTGCGCGGCCGCCCAGCCCTCTTCTCCCTCACCGTTCGCGCCGTTCCTCGACAAGACGATGAGGCTCGACTTCTACCACACCGGCGCCGGCGGGCACGAGGTCCTGAGCCTCGACCGCGTGGTGTCGGACGGCCTCTGGGCCGGCAGCCGGACGCGGCTCATCGACGACACGAATCTCGGCCCCTACCTGTTCGAGGTGATCGATCGGGCGACGAACCGCCCGATCTACTCGCGCGGCTTCGCGTCGATCTACGGGGAGTGGGAGACCACCGACGAGGCTCGGCAGGGGGTGGCGCGGACCTTTCACGAGTCGCTGCGCTTTCCATGGCCGAAGGCGCCTGTGCAGGTCGTGGTGAAGAAGCGCGATGCCCGGAACGCCTTTCGCGAGGTCTGGTCGACGCTGGTGGATCCCGAGTCGCGGTTCGTCACCGCAGCCGAGATTGCGCCGCAGGGGCGGGTGTGGACGGTGTTCGAGAACGGGCCGGCGGCCGCCAAGGTCGACCTGCTCATCCTGGGGGACGGGTACAGCGAGGCGCAGCTGCCGAAGTTCCACAAGGACGTCGAGCGGCTGGTCAAGGTGCTGTTCGAGCACGAGCCGTTCAAGAGCCGGCGGTCCGACTTCAACGTGCGGGCCATCGACCTGCCCACGCCGAAGAGCGGCGTGAACCGGCCGAGGACCGGCGACTTCCGGAGGACGCCGCTCGGCGTGTCGTACAACATCTTCGATTCGGAGCGGTACGCACTGACGCTCGACAACCGGTCGGTGCGCGACGTGGCGGCCGCGGCGCCGTACGACTTCCTCGAGATCCTGATCAACGAGGAGCACTACGGCGGCGGAGGCATCTTCAACGACCACGCCACGGCCGCCGTGGACACCGCGTTTGCGGAGTACATCTTCGTCCACGAGTTCGGTCACCACTTCGCGGCGCTGGGTGACGAGTACTACACGTCCGACGTGGCGTACGAGACCGGCGTCGCCGATCGGCCCGAGCCGTGGGAGCCGAACGTCACCGCGCTCAAGGACCCGGCCAACCTCAAGTGGAAGGACCTGGTGGAATCGGGGACGCCGGTTCCGACGCCGTGGGAGAAGGCGGCCTACGAGGCGAAGAGTCGCGAGGTGCAGGAGAAGCGGCGGCAGCTGCGTGCGGCCAACGCGCCCGAGAGCGAGATGAACACGCTGTTGACCTCCGAGCGGGAGTGGTCGACCGCGTTCTTCGGGAAGCACGCGTACGCCGGGAAGGTGGGAGCGTTCGAGGGGGCGGCCTACGAGGCGAAGGGGTTGTACCGGCCCGAGGCGGACTGCATCATGTTCAGCCGCGACCAGGTGGGGTTCTGCCGGGTCTGCCAGCGGGCCATCAGCCGCATCATCGACATGTACTCTCGCTGATCCCTGTTGAGACCGACGTGACAAATGGGCCAGGCCCTCAAGGCCCGGCCCTGGCGTCAGCGGGAGCCGAGCAGGGAAGACAGGCCGAGCAGCAGCGAGGCCGCGATCGACAGGGCCGTCAGCCCCAGGGAACCGAGCGCCAGCACCAGGTGCACCGGCTTCTCGCGCTGCAGCGGGTCGAGCACCGAGGCCGCCAGGTAGCCGCCGACGAAGCCGCCGCCGTGCGCCCAGTTGTCCACGCCGCGCATGGCGAACCCGAAGACGAACAGGATCAGCGCCCACGTCCAGGCCTGGCTGCCGATGTGGCTGCTGCCGGTCCGCTGACCGTAGCGCACCAGGGCGCCCAGCAGGCCCATGATGCCCGCCGACGCCCCCAGCGTCAGCGCCGAGCCGGCAATCGTGCTCACGGCGAAGCCGACGGCCCCGGCCGCCACGTAGATGATCACCGCGCGGCTCGGCCCGAACAGCTCCCCGGCTGCGGGGCCCAGCTGGCGGATCCACAACATGTTGAAGAGGATGTGCAGGGCGCTGGCGTGCAGCCAGCCGGCGCTGAGGATCGTCCACCACCAGCCCAGCACGCGCACGGGATACGCCCCGCTCGCCCCGAAGATGATCATCGAGACGTCGCTCGGCACAAGGAAGGACATCGGCCCGGCCACCAGGCGCAGCCCGCGGCCCGAGGTGAGCAGCATCGCGAGGAAGAGCGCGGCGCAGGTCACCGTCACCAGGTTGGTGAACCCAAGGTCGTTCCCAAGCCGGCGAAGCAGCGGCGTGAACCCCCAGAGCCCCGGGTTCCACCGGCCGCAGTTGTAGCAGCGTTCGTCGTTGACGCCGACAAGGTTGCCGCAGGAGGGACAGACGACCGAGCCGGTGCGTTGGCGCTTGAACACCATGTAATCATAGCAGCGCCCCGCGTTGGCCCCTCCAGGGAGAACTCGATGAAGACCACGCGTGCCGTCCTCGTTCTGTTCGTCGTCGCCTGGCTCGCTCCGGCGCCGCCTCCGCTGAGCGCCGCGCAGGCGCCCCCGGCCAAGGCGCCGCTCGCCATGGCCGACATCCTCGCCTGGAAGAGCATCGGCGCCGCTGTCGTCTCCGACGACGGGAAGTGGCTGGCGTACCGGGTGGCTCCTGTGGAGGGCGACGGCGAGGTGGTGGTGCGCGAGACCCGGGGCGACCGCGAGTGGCGCTTCGGCAGCGGCGACGCGAGCGAAGGTGCCGGCGAGCTGGCGTTTTCCGACGACTCGAAATGGCTCGCCTTCGCCGTGGCGCCCACGCGCACGGCGGCTGCGCAGCTGAAGAAGCAGCGCAAGCCGCTCCACAACAGCGTCTCACTCGTGGACCTCGCCACCGGGAAGGCAACGGAGTTCCCGAAGATCAAGCGCTTCGCGTTCTCGGGCGAGCAAGCGGGCTGGCTGGCCCTCCACCGCTACGCCCCCGAGGGCCAGGCGCCTGAGAAGGACCGGCCGCGCGGCTCCGACCTGATCCTCCGCGACCTGGCCACGGGAGCCGAGCTGAATGTCGGCAACGTGGCCGACTTCGCCTTCGACAAGGCGGGCCGCCGCCTTGCCTGGACGATCGACGCGCTCGATCAGGCGGGCAACGGCCTCGCGGTGCGCGACCTCGAGACGGGGGCGGTGCGGCCGCTCGACAGCGCGAAGGCTTCGTACGCGCGCCCGACCTGGACGGAGAAGGGGGACGGCCTGGCGGCCCTCCGGGGCGTCGATGACAAGACCTACTCCGAGAAGCTGTACGCGCTGGTGGCCTTCAGCGGGTTCGGCGACGCGGCTCCGGTCAAGGTCGTGTACGACCCGTCGGCCGACCCGTCGTTCCCGGCGGGCATGACGATCAGCGGCGACCGGGCCCCCGAGTGGCTGGAAGACCTCTCGGGCGTGCTGTTCGGGATCCGCGAGGCGAAGAAGAAGGCCGACGCGCCGGCCGCCAAGGACGACAAGGCAGCCGACGGCGACGCGCCCGCGCCGCGGGGCGGGCAGGACGCCCCGAAGGCCGAAGGCAAGGCCGACAGCGAGGAGAAGCCGGACCTCGTCCTGTGGCACTACCAGGACAGGCGGCTGCAGTCGCAGCAGCAGGTCGAGGAGGACCGCGACAAGCGGTTCTCGTACCTGGCCACCTACCGCCCCGGCGAGAAGCGGTTCGTCCGCCTGGCCACCGACGAGGTTCGAGAGGTCGTCGCCTCGCCGCGCTCGAAGTGGGCGATCGGTCTCGACGCGTCGGCGTACGAGCTGGCGAGCAGCATGGACGGCCGGCGGTACCGCGACATCTACGCGATCGATCTGGCCACCGGCTCGCGCACGCTGGCGGCCAGGCGCGTTCGCTGGTTCGCGGGGCCGTCGCCCGACTCGAGCCGCTTCCTCTACTTCGAGGACGGTCACTACCACGTGCACGACATCGCCTCCGGCCGTTTCACCAACCTGACGCGCGCGCTGCCCGTGTCGTTCGTGGATCAGCGCGACGACCACAACGTGATCAAGCCCCCGACGCCGTCGCTCGGGTGGTCGCGGGAAGGGGATGCGGTGCTGCTGTCGGACGGCTGGGACCTGTGGCGCGTCACGGTCACGGCAGGCGGCGCCGCGGCGAACCTGACGGGAAACGGCCGCCGCGACCAGGTCCGCTACGAGCGCCGCCTGGTGCTGGACCGCGACGAGCGGGGCATTGACTTCGGCCGCCCGCTGCTGGTGACCATGCACGGCGACTGGACGAAGAAGAACGGCATCGCCCGCATCGACCCGGGCGGGTCGGCAGCGACGGCGCTGCTCTGGGACGACGCCGCGTTCGCCAGGGTGATGAAGGCGCAGAAGGCCGACGTGTACGTGTACTCGCGGGAAACCGCCGACCAGCCGCCCGACCTTTATGCCGCCGGTCCCGGCCTGGCGGGGGGCCGGAAGCTGACCACCCTCGACGCACAGATGGCGAAGGTGGCCTGGTCGGCCGGGCGCCGCCTGATCGAGTTCGAGCCGGCGCAGAAGCTGCCGACGGCCCGTCGGCTGCAAGCGGCACTGTACCTGCCGGCCAACTACGAGGCCGGCAAGCGCTACCCGACGATCGTCTACATCTACGAGCGGCTCACGCAGGGCCTGAACCGCTTCGCGGCGCCCACCGCGAACGGCTTCAGCCCTTCCGTGTACACGAGCAACGGCTACGCGGTGCTGATGCCGGACATCGCCTACAAGCTGAACGACCCGGGGCGGTCGGCCGTCTGGTGCGTCCTGCCCGCCCTCGAGGCTGCCGTGGCCGCCGGAGTCGTCGACCGGACCAAGGTGGGTCTGCAGGGGCACTCGTGGGGCGGCTATCAGACCTCGTTCCTGGTAACGCAGACCACCGCGTTCGCGGCCGCGGTCGCCGGCGCCCCCCTGACGAACATGGTCAGCATGTACTCGCTGATCTACAAGAACTCGGGGAACACCAACCAGGGAATCTTCGAGAGCAGCCAGGGGCGCTTCCTCGGCGGGTACTGGGACAACTGGGAGGCGTACTACCGCAACTCGCCGGTCTTCTTCGCGCGCAACGTCAAGACGCCGCTCATGATCCTCCACAACGACAAGGACGGGGCGGTCGACTTCACCCAGGGCGTCGAGTACTTCAACACGCTGCGCCGGCTGGGCAAGCCGGTCTGGATGCTCGAGTACGTCGGCGAGAACCACGGCCTGCGCAAGCCGGCGAACAGGCGTGACTACACGGTGCGGATGCGCGAGTTCTTCGATCACTATCTCAAGGGCGCGCCGATGGCCGGGTGGATGAAGGACGGCGTGCCGCGCCTGGCGATGGACGCGCACCTGGAGGAGCGGGCGCCGCTGTTGAAGGGGACGCCGGCCGGAGAGCCCGCGCGAGCTGGCGACGACGCCAAGCCGGCCGAGGGGGAGAAGACGGGGACCCCGAAGGCGGCCCCGGACAAGAAGGAACCGGGGCAAGGGCCGGTGTAAAATCGTCTGGTCCCACGCACGGGCCGGCGGCCGCCGGCCCGTGCCACCGGCACGAGGTTCACCCCCACATCACAAATGCGTCGCAAGCTTGCGAGAAAGACGAGGGAGGTCTGAGCGTGCGGAAGCCTGTTGTTTTGATCACGGGTGCCGGCGGCGAGATCGGCCACGGCCTGATCGAGCGCCTCGCCGGCGACGGAACCCGTCCCATCATCACCCTCGACCTCAACCCCCTCGCGCCGGGCATCGCGAAGATGGTGCACCGGGAGATCCAAGGCTCGATCCTCGACGCCAACCTCCTCGACCGCATCGTGGCTGAGTACGAGGTGGACCTCGTCTTCCATTTGGCCGCGCTCCTCTCGACACGCTCTGAGTTCACGCCGATCGCGGCGCACGAGGTGAACGTCGGCGGCACCTTGAACATGCTCGAGTTCGCCCAGAAGCAGGGCGAGTCGCACGGGCGGCCGGTCGTGTTCCTGTACCCGTCGTCGATCGCGGTGTACGGGATGCCCGATCTCGAGACCAAGGGACGGGCCGGCGAGGTCAAGGAGGATCAGTACAACCACCCGATCACGATGTACGGGTGCAACAAGCTGTACTGCGAGCAGCTGGGCCACTACTACAGCCGCCACTACAAGCAGCTGGCGAAGGAGAAGCTGAGCGGCCGGGTGGACTTCCGGTGCATCCGGTTCCCTGGCCTGATCTCGGCGGTGACGGTCCCCTCGGGGGGTACCTCGGACTTCGCCCCCGAGATGATTCACGCGGCGGCCCGGGGCGAGGCGTACGGCTGCTTCGTGCGCCCCGACACGCGCATCCCCTTCATGGCGA
>DAOPQX010000133.1:0-8724 GCA_035348395.1 Vicinamibacterales bacterium
GGCCGGCACGACCGAGGGGATCACTGCCCTCCAGATGGACATCAAGGTGGCCGGGGTGACCTCGGCGGTGATGACCGAGGCGCTCGAGCAGGCGCGCCGCGGCCGCCTGCACATCCTCGGCATCATGGAGCAGACGCTGCAGGCGCCGCGCACCAACATCTCGATGTTCGCGCCCCGCATCGTCACCATCCAGATCCCGGTGGACAAGATCCGCGACGTCATCGGGCCGGGCGGCAAGGTGATCCGCAGCATCATCGAGCGCACCGGGGTGAAGATCGACGTCGAGGACGACGGCCGGGTGAACGTCGCGTCGGCCGATGGCGACTCGGCCCAGCGCGCGATCGCGATCATCCAGGAGTTGACGGCGACGCCCGAGCTGAACAAGTCGTACCTCGGGAAGGTTCAGCGCATCACCGACTTCGGCGCGTTCGTCGAGATCATGCCGGGCGTGGACGGCCTGCTGCACGTCTCGGAGATCGCGAAGCACCGCGTCAAGGACGTGCGCGACGAGCTGAAGGAGGGCGAGCAGTTGATGGTGAAGGTCATCAACATCGACCCGACCGGCAAGATCAGGCTCAGTCGCAAGGCGCTGCTCGAGGAGGCCGAGCCTGGCGCCGCGGCGCAGGCCCCGGCGCACGCCGGCCACGCGCCTTCCCACGAGGGCCACGGACCTTCGCACGAGGGACACGCCGCGGCGGGCCGGCGCCCCGAACGCGCCGAGCACGGCGACCGCCCGCGAGGGCCACGCCGCCGGCATTAGCCCGGAGGGGTTGACGTATTCGCTCCGGCTCGAGGGTGGGCTGAAGCTCTGCCCTCGAGCCGCCGATAAAGGAGATCGGAAGGGGAGAGGTATGTGCTCACGCCGCTGGACGGTGGCCGCACTCGTCGTCTTCGTCGCCCTCGCCGGCATGGCCGGGTGGCGAGTCGCGGCCGCGAAGGCGGCTCCTGCCCCGGCCCTGGAGCAGAGCAAGGGTCCGGTCAACGTGCACGCCCGGAAGTACTCCTACACGCCCTCCCGGATCGAGGTCGAAGAGGGTGACCTCGTCGCCATCCGTTTCGAGGCCGACGACATCCCGCACAGCTTCACCATCGACGACGACGCCTACCGGATCTCGAAACGGGCGGCACCCGGCCACCCCGTCGTGTTCGAGTTCCGTGCCGAGAAGGTGGGCAACTTCCCGTACTACTGCAACCTGGCGGCAGACCCCGAGTGCAAGAAGATGCGCGGCGAGCTGGTCGTTCGCAGGCGGCGCTGACGCTGCGCTCGAGGTAGCGGAGCCGGCGTGAACGAGGACAGGGCGGCCCGCTATCACCAGCGCAGGCGCAGGGCCGCCGTGGCGGGGGTGGCTTGGAGCGCCACGCTGCTGCTGGCCATGGTCCTGACGCCAGCCTCCGTCGCCCTGCGCGACATCGCGGAGCGGGGCGCGTCCTCGCTGCCGGTTCCCCCGTGGGCGCTCCCATCGGCGACCGTCGCCCTCTACGCCGCGCTACTTGGCCTTCTCCACGAAACGGGCGCCCTGGCGATTGCCGCCTACGGGTGGTTCCTCGACCGGCGCTACGACCTTGCCCTGGACCGCCCGGGCGGCTGGATGCTCGACCAGGTCAAGGGGCTTGCCGTTGCCGCGGCCCTTGCCCTGCCGGCCTTCTGCGGGCTGTACCTCGCCATCGAACGGTGGCCGTCGGGCTGGTGGCTGCCGGCAGCGGCCGCCTTCGCGCTGCTCGTCACCGTGATGGCCCGTCTCGCCCCGGTCGTCCTGCTGCCGCTCTTCTTTCAATTCCACCCGCTCGAGCGCCAGGATCTTCGACAGCGGCTCATGGACCTGTGCCGCCGTGCCGGCATCGAGGCCATCGACGCCTGCGTGTGGCAGGTGAGCGACCGGACCCGACGCGCGAACGCCGCGCTCGCGGGGCTGGGGCGCACGCGCCGGATCCTCATTTCGGACACCCTGCTCGCCAATGCCCGGGACGAGGAGGTGGAGGCGGTGCTGGCGCACGAGATCGCGCATCACGTGCGGGCGGACATCTGGAGAGGCATCGCGCTCGAGGCGGCCGTGGCCCTGGCCGGCTTCTACCTGGCCTCGGTCGTCCTGGAGGCGGCCTGGCGCCCGTTCGGGCTGCGGGGAGTGGCCGACGTGGCAGGCCTGCCAGTGCTTCTACTCGCGGCGGGAGTCTTGTCGGCCCTGCTGCTGCCGCTCGCCAACGCCTATTCGCGGCACGTGGAGCGGACGGCAGACCGCTTCGCCATCCGCCTGACCGGAAACCCCGAGGCGTTCGCATCAGCGATGCAGCGCCTCGGGGTGTTGAACCTGGCCGAGATCGAACCGTCCCGCCTGGCGCTGTGGCTCTTCCACAGCCACCCGCCCGTGGCCTCGCGGATCGCCGCGGCCAAAAAGGCAGGCCGGGACGCCGGCCCCGACTGACACACGCCCTACTGGCGGGCCGCGACCCGGACGCCGCCGTTGGTCGTCTCGGCCTCGACGGTCGGGCCGCCGCCGTTCAGCCGCCCCTCAACCCGCCTGCGGGTCGATTCGCCGCCCTCGAGCTGGAAGCCGGTCACCGAGATCCCGCCGTTCACGCAGCTCGCCCTGAGGTTGGCCTTGACACTGGCCGGCATGCGGAGTGACACGCCGCCGTTGGTCGTCTCGGCGCGCACGCCGCCCTCCGCCACCTCGATCAGGTCGAGGTCGACGCCGCCGTTGGTCGTGGACGCCTCGACGCGCCCCGAGAGCTCAGTGCCCTTGACGCCGCCATTGGTCGTCTCGGCGCGAACCTCGCCCGACACGGCGGTGACCTGTATCTGCCCGTTGGTGTTGGTCAGGCGGAGTGAAGCCGTCTGCGGCACGACGATCTCGTACTGGACTTCCGCCCGCGAGCCAGTCAGGCGCGGGGACGTCGTCTCGAGGCGGATGTGGTCGCCGCTGACGACCTCGCGAATCTCGATCTGCTTCAGGTACTCCTGCGCCTGCTCGTCGGTGGCGGCCCGGGCGACGACCTGAGCCTTCACCTCGACCTGGTTCCCCTCTCCCCCCCGCACGGCAATCTTGCCGTTGCCGTTCACGACCTCGACGGTCCCGGTCGGAGAGAGCGTGTAGTTCCGGCTCCAGGGCTGCTCGGCCCTCCCCTTGGCGTTCAGGCCCGACACCACCACATCGCACCCGGCCAAGGCGACGGCGGCGGCGACGACCATCAGCGAGAGAAGAGAACCCGGCGCGGAGATGCGCTTCGCTTGCATGAATCCAGCCTCCTGCCTGAGATATACGGTGGGCGGGCAGGCTATGTTCTGAAAGGATGGAAAATGGCGCCCCTGACTCCTAGTTGAGCCGCACGGAGATCAGCTTCGAAACGCCTGGCTCCTCCATCGTCACCCCGTAGAGCCGGTCGGCAATCTCCATGGTCTTCCGGCTGTGGGTGATGATGATGAACTGCGTCTGCTCCTGCATCTGCTTGAGCAGCTCGACGAACCGGCCGATGTTGGCGTCGTCGAGCGGGGCGTCGATCTCGTCCAGCACGCAGAACGGGCTGGGCTTGTAGCGGAAGATCGCGAACATCAGGGCGATCGCCGTCAGCGCCTTTTCGCCGCCCGACAGCAGCTGCACATTTTGGAGGCGCTTGCCGGGAGGCTGGGCCACGATCTCGATCCCGCTCTCCAGCACGTCGGCCTCGTTCACCAGCGCCAGCCCGGCGCGGCCGCCCCCGAACAGCGTCGCGAAGGTTCCCTGGAAGTTCTCGTTGATGACGACGAACGCCTCGCGGAAGCGCTGCTTGCTGGTCTCGTCGATCCGGCGAATGGCCTCGCCTGTCGCGGCAATCGACTCGCGCAGGTCCTGCCGCTGGGTCGTGAGGAAGGTGTGGCGGCCCTCGAGCTCGTCGAACTGCTCGATTGCCATCATGTTCACCGGCCCCAGCTTTTCGATTCGCTCCTTGAGCGCCGCGATCGCCTCCTCGGGCGTCTCGGGCTCGGCGCGGCTCGGCACGGTCGGGCCGGCGGCCTCGACCTGGAGGGTCAGCTCCCCTGCCGCCGCGAACGGCTGCCCTTCCGTTGCCTCCGGCGTTTGCCCTTCCTCCTCGGCTTCGTCGGCCTCGACGGCCTCCGGCTCGGGTGAGGGGGGCGCCGCCCGGCCCTCGCGCTCGGCCTGCTCGACCTCGGCCACCACCTCGTCCAGGGGAAGCTGGACCGATTCAAGGCAGGCCGCGGAAAGGTGCGCCAGGTCGCCCTCGGCAGTCGCGCGGGCGACATCCAGCTCGGTCAGCGCGGCACGGAGGTCGTCGAGGGCGGACCGCGCCGCCCGGATCTCCGCTTCCTGCCTGTCGGACTCCGCGTGACGCTCGGCCAGCGCCTCGTCGGCCTGCCGCACGGTCTCGCGCAACCGCTCGAGCTCGGCCCCGTCCTCGTCGAGGCGTCGGCGTGCTTCCTCGATGGCCAGGCGCAGTTCGGCCTGCCTGGCCTCGTTCTGCTCGGCTTCCTGGCGTCGCGCCGCCTCTCGGGAGGCCAGTTCGGCAAGCGCCTCTTCGAGCCTCGCCACCTCGCCCACCAGCGCGGCCGCGCGCTCGACCAGCGTGGCGTGCTGAGCACGCGCGTCGGCCACCCGCCCGGCAACCGACTCGGCCGCCTCGCGCGCGCCCTGCAGCTGGCGCTGCCCCTCGGCGAGGAGGGAGTCGGCGGTCAGCCGCTCGGCCAGCCTGCGCTCGATCTCGACCGAGGCCTCGCGCTCGCGCTCGTCGAGGGCCCGGCGCTGCTCTTCTGCGCGGGCCATCTCAGTGGCCAGAAGGTCTTCACGCCTCGAGAGCCGCTCCGCGTTCTCCTCGACCTTCGCCGCCTGGGCCTCGAGGCCCACGATGACCTTCTCCTGCCGGTGCCCATCGGCCTCGAGCAGCGCGATTGCTGCCGTCAAGGTCTCGATGGCCGCCTCCCCGGCACCCGTCCTCTCGTTGAGGGCCTCGAGCTGCGAGCGAACCTGCCCGGCACGGTCGCGAAGCTCCTTGATCTCCCGCTTGGTCGAAAGGATGCCGCGAGCCTCTTCGCGCAGGCCGCCGGACACGAGGTGCGGCCCGATGAAGACATCCCCCTCGCGGGTGGCGATCGGATCGGTGGTCTGGGCCGACGCGGCCGCTGCCGCGGCAAAGGAGGGCGCCACCCAGGCACGCCCGATCGCCCCGGCAACTGCGTCACGGGGGCCCGAGGCGACCCGCGCAATCGAGGTCAGCGGCACCAGTCCCTCGACCGGCGGCGCCACCTCCTGCTCCACCGCTCCGCCACCAGCCTCGCCGGCCACCAGGAACCCGCAGCGCCCTGCGCGGTGCTCGCGCACGACCGCCAGCCCCCGTTCGGCGGCGGCATGGTCGTCCACCAGGACGTACTGGAGCCGGTCGCCCAGCACTCCCTCGACCGCGCGCTCGTATCCCCGCTCGACCTCGAGGCAGTCGGCGAGCGAGCCGCGATGCGGTATCGACACGCTGCCCGAGAGGACCAGCCGCGCCGCCTCGCCGTACTGTGCCCGCGCGGCCTCGAGCTCCTCGAGCGAGGCGAGCCGGGCCTCGACGGTGGCCAACTCCTGCTCCCGGGTGCGCGTCTCGCGGCGTTCGCGCTCGAGGTCTTCGCGCGCGGCCGCCAATTCCTGCCGGCGCGCGTCGGCCTGCTGCTGCAGCTGCTCGATCGCGCTCTCGGCCTCGGCGAGCCTCGCACGGACCGAGGCCCGTTCCTCGGCCAGCCGCGTCTCCTCGGTCCGCACGTCGGCCTGTTCGGCCTGGAGGCGCGACAGGCCGTCGACGACCCGCTCGCGCGACGTCCGGGCGTTCTCGACCGCGTGCTGGAGCGACGCAACCGACGATTGCAGGAGGAACAGCGCCTGGCGGCGCTCGTCCACCTCCGCCTCGCAGGCGTGCGCCGCGCGGGCCGCCTCGGCGTGCTCGGCGTTGGCGCGGGTCAGAACCTCGGCAGCCTCGTCACGCTCGACGGCGGCGCGCGCGGCGGCCTCCCGCCGCTCCTCGAGGGCCTGGCGGGCCGGGTCGTGCCGGGACGCGATGGCGACCAGCTCCTCGGCGACGTCGGCCCTGCGGGCCACCAGGTGCTCGAGTTGCTGCTGGTTCAGACTGATCTGGTTCTGGCGCCGGTCGATCTCCAGCTCGCGCGCGTGCGCGGCCTCGCGCTGCCGGGCGGCATCCGCCTCGGCCTGGGCCAGCTCGAGGCGTATGCGCGACAGGGCGTCCTCGGAGGCGGCCAGGCGCGCGGCGGCGGCCGACTCTTCGGCACGCCTGCCGGCCAGGCGCGCGCGGGCCGTCTCGATCGCCTCTGCCAGCACCCGGTACTTCCGTGCGAACTGCACTTTCTCCCAGCGCCGGAGCTCTTCCCGGAGGCGCTTGTAGCGCCGCGCCTTCGCCGCCTGGCGCTTGAGCGCCGCCCGCTGCTTCTCGACCTCGAAGATGATGTCGTCGATCCGGGTGAGGTTCTGCTGCGACGCCTCGAGCTTCAGCTCGGCCGCCCGGCGCCGCGCCTTGTACTTGGTGACGCCGGCAGCCTCCTCGATCAGCTGCCGCCGGTCGGTGGGACGCGAGCTGAGGATCTGGCCGATCTTCCCCTGCTCGATGATGGCGTAGGCCTTGGCGCCGAGCCCCGTGTCCATCAACAGCTCGTGCACGTCCTTGAGCCGGCACTGCTCGCCGTTGATCAGGTACTCGCTGTCGCCGGACCGATAGAGTCGCCTCGTGACCTCGACGTTGCGCGCCAGGGCCTCCCGGTCCCCCTCGTCTTCGGCCAGCAGCCGGTTCGCGGCGGTGACCTCGGACAGCATCAGCCTCACTTCAGCCGCCGCGGTCGGCTTGCGGGCCTCGCTGCCGTTGAAAATCACGTCCATCATCTGGTCGCCGCGAAGGCTCTTCGCGCTCTGCTCGCCCAGCACCCAGACGATGGCATCGGCGACGTTGCTCTTCCCGCAGCCGTTTGGCCCGACGATGGCCGTGACGCCGCGGTCGAACGAGAGCTCCGACCGATCCGAAAACGACTTGAACCCGGAAATCTGCAGCTTCTGAAGACGCATCTGGACCCCTGCCCGGCGGGACGCCGGGCCGCGGTTCAGTCTAGCAACGACGAGGTATTGTGGCAAGCACCCGAAAGGGCACTAGTTGTTGGGGAAACCGCCCGTCATCCCGCCCCGGGAAGATGCCGGCTTGGCCTTTCGGAGCTCGGCCAGCTGCGCGGCCTCGGAAAAGAGCTGCAGGGCGAACCGGGTCTGGGGATCGGTGGCGACCAGGTTGCGCCGTGCCTCGGAGACGCCGAACAGCGCCAGGTCGATGTCGTAGTGGATCATCGCCCGCAGGAACGCCTCGTCCGCCGCGAAGGCGGCCTCGTCGACCTTCACCTTCTGCTCACGGACGAACGCCTTGAAGTCGTCGAGCATGCGGTCGTCGACGACGAAGCCCTTCGAGACGCGCCGCTGGTCGGGCCGGGGTGCGATCCGCTCGTCGCCTTCCGCAGCGAAGCGCTCGGCGAAAGTCGCGAACAGTTGGCGGTTGTAGAGCAGGCGCCCGAACGGCGTGGGGTCGAAGCCCTCGATGGGGCCGTCCAGGCGGCGGTCGGGCTCGATGCCGCCGCCGCTGTAAACCTTCCGGCCGCCGGCCGTGTAGCGGAGTTCGGACGGCTTGTGCGGCCGGTTCGGCTCCTGCCGCTTCAGCGTGTAGTTCAGGTACTCGTCGAAGGTCCCATCCCAGGGGCGCTGGATCATCCGCTTGCTCGGGGTGTAGTAGCGCGCTGTCGTCAGGGCCAGCCCCGCCTGCTCGGCGATGGTGTAGACCGACTGGACGAGCGCCTTCCCGAAGGTGGTCTCACCGACGATGAGGGCCCGATCGTGGTCCTGCAGCGCGCCGCTGACGATCTCGGAGGCGCTCGCGCTGTTGCGGTTCACCAGCACGACGATCGGCATCGAGGGGTACTCGCCGGCCTCGGTCGCCACGTAGTCCTTGTCGGAGTTGTGGGCGCGGCCGCGGGTCGAGACGATCAGCGACCCCCGCGGGAGGAAGTTGTTGGTGACCCGGATCGCCTGGTCGAGCGGCCCGCCGGGGTTCTGCCGCAGGTCGAGGAGGAGCCGCTTCATCCCCTGGCCGGAGAGGTCCTTCAGGGCGGCGTCGAGGTCGCGGTCGGTGTTCTCCGCAAAGTCCTGCAGGCGGACGTAGCCGGTTTCGGCATCCGCCATGAAGTAGGCCGGGATCGATGGAATGTTGATCTCGTCGCGGGGAACCTCGACCTCGATCAGCTGGTCGTAGCCCGGGCGCTTGAGCGAGATCTGGACGGTGGTGCCCTTCGGCCCGCGCAGCCGCTTCACGGCGTCGTCGCTGCTCCAGCCCTTGGCATCCTCGCCCTCGATGCGCGCGATGATGTCGCCGCGGCGGATGCCCTTCCGGTACGCGGGCGACCCCTCGAACAGCGACACGACCGTGATGTCGCCGTTGACGGGGACGATCGTGATGCCGAGGCCGTAGTAGCGGCCCTCCTGGCGCTCGCGCATCCGGCGGTACAGGTCGGGGTCCATGAAGCTCGAATGGGGATCGAGCGTCTGCAGCATGCCCTCGACGGCGCCGTAAACCAGGCGCGCCGTGTCCACCTTGTCGATGTAGTTGGCTTCGACGGCGGCAAGCGCCTCGGTAAACGTGCGGTAGTCCTGCTGCCGCGTGTCGGTGGCCATGGCGCTGCGGCCCAGGAGGCCGCCCACCAGGGCCGAAACGACCACGGCG
>DAOPQX010000134.1:0-8691 GCA_035348395.1 Vicinamibacterales bacterium
GCCGGTGGTGGTTTCGGGCGAGCCGAACATCACGCCGATCTTCTCGCGCAGCTGGTTGATGAAGACCAGGCACGTCTTCGACTTCGAGACCACCCCGGTGAGCTTGCGCAGCGCCTGCGACATGAGGCGCGCCTGCAGGCCCATCTGCGCCTCGCCCATCTCGCCTTCGATCTCGGCCCGCGGCACCAGGGCGGCTACCGAGTCGACCACTACGACGTCCACGCCGCCCGAGCGCACCAGCACCTCGACGATTTCGAGCGCCTGCTCCCCGTTGTCGGGCTGCGAGACCAGCAGGTTCTCGAGGTCCACGCCAAGCTTCTTGGCGTAGGTCGCGTCGAGCGCGTGCTCGGCGTCCACGAAGGCGGCCATCCCGCCCAGCTTCTGCGCCTGCGCGATCACCTGCAGCGCAAGCGTGGTTTTGCCCGACGACTCGGGGCCGTAGATCTCCACCACCCGCCCGCGCGGCACCCCCCCGATGCCGAGGGCGAAATCGAGGCTGATCGAGCCGGTCGGGATCGCGTCCACCGGCGTGATCGCTCCTTTCGACCCGAGGCGCATGATCGACCCCTTGCCGAACTGCTTTTCGATCTGGCTGACGGCCACGTCCAGGGCCTTGGTGCGTTCGTTGCGGTCGTCGGCAGGCATGCGCGGCTCCTTCAGGAAAGAGGCTCAGGGTCAGGGCTCACGACTCAGGGCTCAGGGCGGTGAGGCGGCTTCAAGATCCGCCGGCCCAGGGCTCCGGCGGCGAACGGATTGAAGCTCCAGCATTCTAGAGGCGTGCCGCCCGGCTGTCAAGCGAAAGGATTGGCTGACCGTGGCACAAATCGTCTGACATCAACTATTTGCAGTTGCCGCGACTTTCGCCTCGGTCCGCGGAGGCCGCACCGGGTTGCAGAAACCGCCGCTCGGCGGCGTGGCGTGTGCGCAGGCGTTGCCACCACCATCCCGCCAGGGCGAACGGTCCCAGCAGAATCACTTCGCGCGCGACGGCCGCCAGGTTGTGGGCCAGGAAATCCGGCAGCCAGTAGCGGCGCGAGATGCCCGTGAACAGGTCGGCACCCGAGTGGAAATAGCGGTCCGTGAAGGGCCAGCCCGCCATCACCCCGTACGGCGGCGTTCCGTCCTCTCCCAGCCAGTCGAGGAAGGGGTGGGTGGCATAGGCGAGCGCGAGGGTCGCGGCGAGCCGGGGGTGGCGGCCGCGGCCGGCCAGCCAGGCCGCGAAGAACACCAAGACCACCGCGCCGATGCTGTGCGTCCACTGGCTGTGCACGCCGACCAGGAGGTCGAGGTCGGGGAGCAGCGCGACGCCGAGGATCAGCCCCGCCCGCCGCAGGGCCGGCCGCCAGGCCCCGGCTGCCCGGCCGCTCGTTCCCGCCTTCGGTTCGGGCGCAGCCACCGCCCAGCCCGCCGCGAGCGCCCCGAGCGCGTGACCGATCGGGCTCGGCATCAGGCGCGACCCCGTCGAGGTGGAGACGCCAGGCGTACCTCTGCGACGACCCCCGCGCCCACCAAAGCCTCGAGCCGCCGGGCGATCTCTGGAAGGTCCCGGGAGATCTCGCGGGCCCAGGCCTCGTCGGAGGCGGTCACCTCGACGATCCGGCCGTCGCACCACCGAACGGCGGTGGCCCTCGAGATGGCCGGCCCCACGGCCGCGGTCCAGGCGAAGGCCAGCTTCTCCTGGTCCATCGGCCCGGCTCGCAGGAGCTGGCGGATCGCGCGGGGCAGCACGGAATGCAGCGGTTCCATCAACGAGCATTGTGACAGGGGCCAGGGCTGGGGGGCTAGCAGGCCGCTGAACAACGCGGCATGATCCCCCCATGCGCCTCATCCTCGCCTCGTCCTCGCCCCGCCGCTCGGAACTGCTGACGGCCGCCCGCATTCCCTTCGAGGTGCGGCCGGTCGAGGTGGACGAACGCCCACTCGACGGCGAAGATCCGGCGGCCTACGTCGTTCGCGCCGCCCGCGACAAGGCCGGTGCCTTCGGCGCGGTCCCCCCGGACACGGTCGTGCTGTCCGCCGACACGACGGTCGTGGTGGAGGATGAGATCCTCGGCAAGCCGGCCGACGCGGCCGACGCGGCGCGCATGCTGCGCCTGCTCTCGGGCCGCTGGCACGAGGTGCTGAGTGGGGTGGTTCTCCGCCACGCGAGCGGTGAGACGACGGAGGTGGACGTTAGCCGGGTGCGGTTCCTCCCGCTCTCCGAGGATGAGGTGCGCTGGTACATCGGAACCGGGGAGCCGTTCGGCAAGGCCGGGGCTTACGCGATCCAGGGGCTGGCCTCTCGATTCGTCGACCGCATCGAGGGGTCGTACTCGAACGTGGTCGGGCTGCCGGTCTCGAAGGTCTACGAGGAGCTGAGGCGGCTGGGGTTCTTCCCGTTGCCCCCCGCTGCAAATTGACCTGCCGGGTTTTCGGCGATATTCTTGGGAGAATTCCCGCGAAAGGTGCGCATGCCCAAGAAGGCCGTCAAGGTTGGACTGACCATCGTCGTGCTCGCGCTGGCGCTCGGCGGGCTGCTGCGGGCGACGCTTCGCGAGGGCACCGAGTACTACAAGCACGTTGGCGAGGTCGTGGGGGCGGAGGCCGAGTGGCAGGGCAAGCGCCTCCAGCTTCACGGCTACGTCGTCCGCGACTCCATCCTGCGCAAGCGCGATTCGCTCGAGTACCGGTTCAAGGTGACGCACAAGGTGGGCGACAGCGCCCGCGTCGTTCCGGCCTTCTACACCGGCGTCGTGCCCGACACCTTCGCCGACGACGCGGAGGTGGTGTTGAAGGGAACGCTTCAGGCCGACGGTTTCCACGTCGCTCCGAACGGCGTCATGGCGAAGTGCCCCTCGAAGTACGAGGCCCGGAAGTCACCGGCCTCTCCCGGTGCGTAGCCAGTTGCGACCGGGGCCAGGCCGGTCGAGCGCGATCAACCCCAATCCGCATCCAGTCCCCGGCCGCAGCCGTCCGCCGTCTCCCGCGCCGCGCGAGGCGCGCGATCGGGCTGCGGTCCACGAGTAGACCATGGCTTCGCTTGGCACCTTCACGCTCCTCGCGGCCTTCGTGGTCTCGGCCTACGCGGCGGCAGCCGCGGTCGCCGGGGCGCGCCGCCACTCGCGCGGCCTCGTCGACAGCGCGATCGGCGCGTTCTACCTGGTGGCCGGCCTGATGACGGTTGCTTCGGCGATCATCGTCCACGCCTTCGTCACCGAGGATTACTCGATCAAGTACGTCCAGCACTACTCGGACGCGCTCCAGCCGTTCGTCTACAAGCTCACCTCCTACTGGGGCGGGCTGGACGGCTCGATCATGTTCTGGGTGTTCCTGCTGGCGATCTTCGGCGCCGTCGCGGTCTGGGTGAACCGGGAGCGGCACCGCGAGCTGATGCCGTACGTGGTGGCCACCATCTCGCTCGTGCAGATGTTCTTCCTGTTCCTGATGGTGATCCACCGGAACCCCTTCGCGACCTTTCTGATCGAGACGCCGGCAGACGGGCGCGGCCTCAACCCGCTGCTCCAGAACCCCTACATGGTCATCCACCCGCCGGCGCTCTACGTCGGCTTCGTGGGGATGACCATTCCCTTCGCCTTCGGCATGGCCGCCCTCATCACCGGCCACCTCGACGATTCGTGGCTCCGGGCCGTCCGCCGCTGGACGATGGTCAGCTGGCTGTTCCTGTCGTTCGGCCTCACGCTCGGCATGATCTGGGCGTACGAGGTGCTCGGCTGGGGCGGCTACTGGGGGTGGGACCCGGTCGAGAACGCGGGCCTGCTGCCCTGGCTGACGGCCACCGCGTTCCTGCACTCGGTGATGGTGCAGGAGCGGCGCGGGATGCTGAAGGTCTGGAACGTGACGCTGGTGATCGTCACCTTCTTCCTGACGATCTTCGGCACCTTCATGACCCGCTCGGGCGTCGTGCAGTCGGTGCACGCCTTCGGCGAGGACCGCCAGCTGGCCTGGATGTTCACGGTGTTCATGGCCGCCATCCTCGCCGTCAGCTTCGGCTACCTCATCTACCGCCTGCCGGCCCTGCGTGCGCGGCACGAGCTCGACTCCTGGGTGTCGCGCGAGGCGGCCTTCCTGGTGAACAACTGGGTGCTGCTGTTCGCGGCGCTGTTCGTGCTGTTCGCCACGATGTTCCCGACGATCAGCGAGGCCCTCACCGGCGAGCGGCTGACGGTCGGTCCGCCGTTCTTCAACAAGTGGATGCTGCCGATCGGGCTGATCCTCCTCTTCCTGACCGGGGTGGGGCCGCTGCTGGCGTGGAGGAAGTCGACGCTCGCCAACCTGCGCGACCAGTTCCTGTGGGCGGCCCTCGGCTTCGCGGCCGCGGGGGCCGGGCTCGCGGCGCTTGGCATTCCGTTCTGGCCGGCCGGCTTGTGCTTCGCGCTCTGCGCGTTCGTCGGGGTCACCATCGTGCAGGAGTTCGTGCGCGGCGCGGAGGTCAGGCGGCAGGCGACCGGCACCGACTACCTGACGGCGATGATCGGCCTGGTGGCCCGATCGAAACGGCGATACGGCGGCTACATCGTCCACCTGGGCATCGTGCTGATGTTCGTCGGGTTCGCCGGCGAGGCGTTCAAGGTGGACGAGCAAGTCCTGCTGAAGCCGGGCGAGCAGTCGCAGGTGGGCAAGTACGTCGTGCGCAACGACGGCGTGCGGGTGACCGACGACGGGCAGAAGCAGATGATCACGGCGCACGTCGCGGTGCTGCGCGACGGCAAGGAGATCGACAAGGCATACCCGGGGCGTTGGTACTACCGGAAGCACGAGCAGGAGCCGGTCAGCCAGGTGGCGATCCGCCGCGGGGCCGCCGAGGATCTCTACATCGTCCTGCCAGGCTTCGACCTCGAGACGCAGTCGGCGACGCTGCAGGTGGTCGTCAACCCGCTGGTGAACTGGATCTGGGTCGGCTTCGGCATTCTGGCCTTTGGGACGATGATCGCCCTGCTGCCCGAGCAGGTCTTCGCGTTCGCGGCCGCGAGGGCGCCCGCGGCGGCCGGCACGAGCCTGCTGCTGGTTGCGCTCGTCGCCGCGCCCGGCCCGGCGGCGGCGCAGCACGTCGAGGACCCGGCGTTCCGGCCGGTGGTGCCGAAGACCGCACTCGAGAAGGATTTGCAGCGGTCGTTGATCTGCATGTGCGGCACCTGCGGCCGGCAGCTGGTGGGGGAGTGCACCTGCGGGTACGCGGCCGAGATGCGTGCCGAGATCGCGAACCTGGTGAAGATGGGGCTGACGCGCGAACAGGTGCTGGACTACTACATCAAGAAGCACGGCAGCCAGGAAGCGCTGGCGATGCCGATCGACAGCGGCTTCAACCGCCTGGCCTGGCTGCTGCCGTACGTGCTCGGTGCGGCCGGCCTGAGCCTGGTCGGGGTGGCGGCGGCGAAATGGTCGCGCCGCGTGTCGCCCGCAGCCCCGCAGGTTCCGCGCGCCGCGGCGCCGGCCGATCCCCAACTGGAGCAGCGCCTGGACGATGAACTCCGAGACCTCGACTGATCGCGCGGGCGACGACCGCATCCACGGCTTCCAGCCGTGGCACCTGTTCCTCGTGGGGTCGCTCCTGGCAGCGTCGGCGGCGGCGCTCGCGGTGCGGGGTACCGCCCCGGCGAACGTCGTCTTCATCTGCCTGACGGTGTTCGGCGCCGGGTGGTCGGCGTACCTGCTCTACAGGGCGTTCCGTCCCCTCGTGGAAGGACAGGCCGACGAGGCGCCCGAGATGCTGGGGGGGCGCACGCGCGCCGCCCTGGAGCGAGAGAAGACGCTGACCCTGCGCGCGATCAAGGAGCTCGACTTCGACCGGGCCATGGGCAAGGTCTCGGAGGCCGACTACCAGGAGATGACCGCGAGGCTCCGCGGGCGCGCCGTCCGCCTGATGCGGCAGCTCGACGAGGGCCAGAACGTCTACCGCCAGCTGATCGAGAAGGAGCTGGCATCGCGCCCACCCGCTGCCGAGGCGCCGCGCAAGAAGGCCGGCTCGGCCGGGACGCTGGTGCTTGCCGTCGCGTTCGCCCTGGCTGGCGGACCGTCCAACGCCCTCGCCCAGATGGCCGGTGCCGGCGGGTCGGGGATGCCCGATCCGCGAGCCATGTCCGGCATCCCGCTCCCGTCCAGCGACGCGCCGGCGGGGACCGTCACGGTGCGGCTGGTCCGCGCCAGCCTCACCAACCCGATTCCCCGCCACCCCGTCCAGTTCGTCCTCGGAGGGGGCCGCTCCCAGACCGTCGACACCGACGAGAACGGACGCGCGACGCTCTCCGGCGCATCGCCCGGCTCGCTGGTGCGGGCCGTCGCGGTGGTGGACGGCGAGCGGCTCGAGTCGCAGGACTTCGAGATCCCCTCGAACGCCGGCGTCATCCTGCTGCTGACCGCGAGCGAGAAGGGCGCTGGAGGCCAGGCGGCGGCCGATGCCGTCGCCGGTACCGTCGTGCTGTCGGGCCAGTCGCGGATCGTCCTCGAATTCCAGGACGATGCGCTGCAGGTGTTCTACCTTTTCGACATCGTGAACCGCGCGGCGGCCCCGGTAAAGGTGGACGCGCCGCTCGTGTTCGAGATGCCCGAGGGGGCGCAGACCACCACCGTGCTCGAGGGGTCGTCGCCGCAGGCGGCGGCCAGCGGCCGCCGGGTCGTGGTCCAGGGGCCCTTCGCACCCGGAACGACGTCGGTGCACATGGCGTGCACGATGGCGCCTGGCGCCGACGCCCGGATCCGGCTCCACCTGCCGGCCGCCCTCGACAGCCTCCTGGTGATTGCCGAGAAGGCCGGCGCAATGGTGCTGCATTCGGCGCAGCTGCCGGAGGTGCAGGAGTCGATGGACGCGGGGCGGCGCCTGCTCGTCGCGCGGGGCCCCGGGCTGCAGGCTGGTGATGTCCTCGCGCTCGACCTCTCGGGGCTGCCGCACCACCCGACCTGGCCGCGCAACGTGGCGCTCGTACTGGCACTCGGCGTGCTGGCGGCCGGCGCCTGGTCGGCGACGCGGGCCTCGGCCGGCGCTGCGGCGGCGCGCGCGCGCCAGCAGCTCGAGGCCCGCCGGGCGAGGCTGCTCGACCAGGTGGCACGGCTCGACGAGGGCCACCGGCGCGGGAAGGTGACGGACGACGAGTACGGCGAGCGCCGCGAGGCGCTGCTGGCGGAGTTGGAGCGGGTGTACGGCGAGCTGGACTTCGAGACCGCCCCCGGCCAGGAAGCCACCGCGTGAAGGTCGACTTCGAGGAGGTTGCGGTTCGCGAGCTGTCGCGGCACTACGGCAGGCGACGTGCTCTGTGGCGCGTGTCGCTCACCTGCCGCGCCGGCGAGGTGCTGGGGCTGCTCGGGCCGAACGGGGCCGGCAAGTCGACGCTGCTCGCGATCCTCGCGACGCTCCTGGCCCCTTCCGCGGGTGAAGTCCGCTACGGTGACATCGGTCTCCGCGACGCCGGTCCGGCCCTTCGCGCCCGCCTCGGGTTCCTGTCGCACGACCTGCACCTCTACCCCGAGCTGACCGCCCGCGAGAACCTGCGCTTCTTCGCCCGGCTCTACGGCCTCGACCGGGTCGCGGAGCGTGTTGGTGAAGCGCTGGCACATGCCGGCCTGTCGGAGCGGGGCGACGACCTGGTGTCGGGGTTCTCCCGGGGAATGCGCCAGCGCCTCGCCCTGGAGCGCGCGCTGTTGCACGAGCCGCGGTTGCTGCTGCTCGACGAGCCGTTCACCGGCCTCGACGATGCCTCAGTCGGTGCGCTGGTGGCGCGGCTCAGGGCGCTGCGCGAGGCAGGACGGATCGTCGTCGTGGTGACGCACGACCTCGACGTGGCCGAGGCGCTGCTCGACCGGCTGGCGGTCCTGAAGGACGGCCGGCTTGTTGCCCTCGAGGACGCGAGCGGGCGGATCAGGGAGCATTACCGCGCGTCCATCGTGAGCCGCACGCCGTAAGCCTTGAGCCTGGTCTATGTTCTTTCGCGTTGCCTGGCTCGTGATGCGTAAAGACCTCACCGTCGAGGTGAGGAGCCGGGAGATCCTTTACACGACGGCGTTCTTCGCGGTCGCGTGCGTGCTCGTGTTCTCGTTCGCGCTGGTGAAGGAGGGGCGCCCCCTCGAGGACGCCGCGGCCGGGATCCTCTGGATCGCCGTCGCGTTCGCCGGCACGCTGGCGCTCGGGCGCACCTTCGAGCGCGAGCGTCACTCCGAGACGCTGCGCGCGCTGATGCTGGCGCCCTCGCCGCGGGCAGCCATCTACGTCGGCAAGCTGCTCGGCATCGTGCTGCTGCTGCTGGTCGTCGAGGCCGTGCTCGTGCCGCTGATCGGGCTGCTGTTCAACGTGCCGATCCTCGCTCGGCCGCTGCTGCTGACCGGACTGCTGGCCGCCGGGACGGTGGGGTTCGCCGCGGTGGGCACGTTGTTCGCCGCGATGCTCGTGCGGGCGCGGAGCCGCGACGTGCTCCTGCCCGTGCTGCTGTACCCGATTACCATCCCGGTCGTGATCGGCGGCGTGCGGGGCACCGCCGCGCTGTTCGAGCTGCCTCCCTCGGGCGAGGTGGCGGGCATGTGGATGGCGCTGCTGCTGTTCTTCGACGTGGTGTTCGTGACGCTGTCGCTCTGGACCTTCGAGCCGCTGATGACCGAGTGATCCCGATGAAGCGCTCCTACCCGTTCCTCGTGCTCGCTGCGGTCGTCCTCTTCGCCGCGGCGCCGATCCTCGTCGACCGGGCGCCGTACGAGTCGACGATGGGG
>DAOPQX010000135.1:0-2909 GCA_035348395.1 Vicinamibacterales bacterium
GATAAATCAGCGCCTCTTAGATGATGCTGTGCAGACGGAGCGCGAGGCGTGCGCCCTCTACCCGGTTGGGTTGGGCGACGAGCGGGCGATGTCGGTCATCCGGGGCAACCTCGCGAAAGACTTCGGGCGGCACCGCTGGTGGCTGGCGGTCAACACGCTGGCCGGGATCGGGTCGCTCGCGCTGATGCCGCTGCCGGGCCCGAACGTGATCGGCTTCTACTTCGCGTTCCGGATCGTCGGCCACTTCCTCTCGGTGCGCGGCGCGCGGCAGGGGCTCGACGTGGTGTGCTGGCGCCTGCGCGAAAGCGCTCACCTGGCCGAGCTGGGATCATCGCTGGCCCTGCCGCCTCCCGAGCGCGAGCGAGTGGTGGCCGAGGTGTCGCGACAGCTCGGGCTGCGGCGCCTGCCGCGGTTCTTCAAGCGCATGGCCCCAAACCCCGCGTGATATACTCACCCGGCCTTGAAACTCAGGGAAATCGCCGAGCGCCTCGGCTGCCGCCTCGACGGCGACGGGGAGGTGGAGATCGCGGGCGTGGCCGGCATCGCTGATGCGGGGCCCGGCGACCTGACCTTCCTCGCCAACCCGCGCTACACCCACGCCCTGCAGACGACGCGCGCCTCGGCGGTGATCCTCGCCGACGCCGGCCCGCCCGCCCCGTGCGCGGCGCTGCGGAGCGAAATCCCCTATCTCGCGTTCGGACGCGCCGTGAGGCTGCTGAACCCCGGCCCGCGGATTGAGCCCGGCGTGCACCGCCTGGCGGAGGTGGACCCAACGGCCACTCTCGGCGAGGGCGTCTCGATCGGGCCGTTCGCCTGGATCGGGCCCGGGGCTGCGATCGGCGCCCGCACCGTCATCCTGTCGCACGTTGCGGTCGGGCGCGGTGCCACCATCGGCGACGACTGCCTCCTGCACTCCCACGTCTCGATCCGCGAGCGCGTCGTGCTCGGCCGGCGCGTCATCGTGCAGGACGGGGCCGTGGTCGGGGCCGACGGGTTCGGGTTCGCCAAGCGGCCCGACGGGTCGTACGAGAAGATCCCGCAACCCGGCGCCGTGGTCGTCGAGGACGACGTGGAGATCGGCGCCAACACGACCATCGACCGCCCGGCGGTGGGCGAGACGCGCGTGTGTGCCGGGGCGAAGATCGACAACCTCGTGCAGATCGCGCACGGCGTCCGCGTCGGGCGCGACACGCTCCTCTGCGCGCAGGTCGGCATCGCGGGCAGCTCGACGGTGGGAGACCGCGTCGTGCTCGCCGGGCAGGTCGGCGTGGCGGGGCACCTCGAGGTCGGCGACGGCGTCGTCGCGACCGCCCAGACGGGGATCCCGAATTCGGTCGAGGCCAATACCCTGGTGTCGGGGTACCCGGCGATCCCGAACCGCGACTGGCTCAAGGCGTCGGCCGTCTTCAAGCGCCTGCCGGAGCTGAAGAAGGCGGTCTCCGACCTCGAGGCCCGCCTCGAGGCGCTCGAGCGACAGCTCGCCTCCGCCAAGTAGCAGGACCTCATGCGGTTGCGCCCGACGCCGGCCACCTCGCGGCTGCCAGCGGTGCTCGCGCTCGCCGCGCTGGCGGCGGCCGCAGCCGGCGCGGCCCCTCGGCCTCCTCGGCTCAACGCCAGGCAGGTCACGTTCGAGAACGGCCTCCAGGTGGTCGTGCTCGAGGACCACTCCACGCCGATCGTCCACGCGCAGCTCTGGTATCACGTGGGATCGAAGGACGAGCGTCCGGGCCGGACCGGTTTTGCGCACCTGTTCGAGCACATGATGTTCAAGGGCTCGAAGAACGTGCGCCCCGAGCTGCACGCGTCGCTCATCTCGTCGGTGGGGGGCGAGAGTAACGCCTACACGACCGAGGACGTGACGGTCTTCTGGGCGACGCTGCCCGCCCAGTACCTGCCGCTGGTACTGTGGCTCGAGGCCGACCGGATGGCCTCGCTCAAGGTGGACGAGGCGACGTTCCGGCGCGAGCGCGAGGTGGTGAAGGAAGAGCGGCGGATGCGCGTCGAGAACCAGCCGTACGGCCGGCTGTCGGAGTTGATCTACGCGCACGCGTTCACGGTGCACCCGTACCGGCACACCACGGTCGGCAGCATGAAGGATCTCGAGGCCGCCTCGGTTGACGACGTCCGCGAGTTCTACCGGACGTACTACGTGCCGAACAATGCCACGCTCGCGCTGGTCGGCGACTTCGACGCCGACGAGGCGATCGCGCTGGCGCGCCGGTACCTCGGGCAGGTGCCGCGCTCGCCGCGCCCGGTTCCCCGCGAGCGTCCGGTCGAGCCGCCTCAGACCACGCTTCGCCGGGTGACGCTGCACGAGAACTGGCCGCTGCCGGTCATTGTCGTGGCGCACCACATCCCGCCCGACCGACACGCCGATTCGTTCCCGCTGCGGCTGGCGGCGAAGGTCCTCTCGGACGGGCAGAGCTCGCGCATCTACCGGAGCCTGGTGTACGAGAAGGGGCACGCCCTCTCCGCCTTCGGGACCGCGAACATCGCCGAGGACCCGAACCTGTTCTTCGCCGTCGCCGTGGTGCAGCCCGGCCGCGACCTGGACGAGGCCGAGCGCGCGCTGGTTGCCGAGTTGGAGCGGCTCGCGGACGAGGCGATCTCCGAGCGGGAGCTGGCGCGGGCCAGGAACCAGCTGGCTCGCGACCACGTGGTCGGGCGCGCGTCGAACCAGGAGAAGGCGACGCACCTGGCGCACGCCGTCGTGATCCACGGCGACGCCGCCAGCGCCGACCGGGAGTTCGACTCGCTGATGGAGGCGACGGCTGCCGACGTGCAGCGCGCCGCCAGGGCCTACTTCACGCCCGCCAACCGCCTGATCCTGCGCGTGCTGCCGCCGTCATGATCGCGCTGCCCGCCGTTTGCGCGCTCGCCGTGCTCGCCCTGCCAGTGGCACAGGCGTC
>DAOPQX010000135.1:3009-8677 GCA_035348395.1 Vicinamibacterales bacterium
CCCGCCTGTGTCAGTAGCACAGGCGTCCCCGCCTGTGTCAGTAGCACAGGCGTCCCCGCCTGTGTCAGTAGCACAGGCGTCCTCGCCTGTGTCAGCAGTGCTCCAGGCTTCAAGGTGGCCGTCGAGCACCCCGCCCCGTCCGCTGGCCCCCAGGGACATTCGCTTTCCGGCGTACGAGGTCAGGACGCTCCCGAACGGGCTGCAGGTGGTGGTGGTCGTGCATCGTGAGCAGCCTGCCGTGAGTCTCCGCGCCATCGTGCGGGCGGGCAGCGCGCACGACCCGCCGGGACGGCCCGGCGTGGCCGCGATGGTTTCCACGCTGCTCGACCAGGGCGCAGCCGGGCAGAGCGCGCAGCAGCTGGCCGAGGCGATCGACGGGGCGGGCGGCCTGCTGACCACCGGCCTCGGGCGCGACCTCTCGTTCGCGAACGCGGTCGTCATGAAGGGCGATCTCGCGCTCGGCATGCGACTGCTGGCCGGCGTGCTTCGGAGCCCGTCCTTTGCACCGGAGGAACTGGAGCGGCAGCGGCAGCAGGTGCTGTCGGGACTCAAGGTGGCCCTCGAGGATCCGACGTACTTGGCCGACCTGGTGTTCGATCGCCTCGTCTACGGCGACCACCCGTACGGCCTCCCCGGCCACGGGACCGTCGAGTCGGTGCAGGCGTTGACGCGCGACGACCTGCTGGCGTTCCACGGCGCGCACTACGCGCCCAACAACACGCTGCTCGCGGTCGTCGGTGACGTGGAGGTCGAGGAGGCGATGACGCAGGTCGCCTCGGCCTTCGGAGACTGGGCCCGGCGCGAGCTGCCGCCTTTCTCACCCGCCCGGCCGCCCGGCCCGGCGCGCCGGCTGGTGGTGATCGATCGCCCGGACGCGGCGCAGACCGAGATCCGCGTGGGCCAGCTCGGCGTTCCGCGGAAGGTGGACGACCACGTCGCGGTTGACCTGCTGATCAAGATCCTCGGTGGGGCTGGCGCCAACCGGCTGCACCGCGTGCTGCGCATCGAGCGGGGCCTCACCTACTCGGCGTCGGCCGACATGGAGAGCCTGAAGCAGGGCGGCCAGTTCGTCGGCCAGACCAGCACGCGCGCCGGGACGACCGGCGAAGCACTGCGGCTGATGGTGGACGAGTTCGCGCGGCTGAAGCGCGAGCGCGTCGGCGACCGCGAGCTCGCCGACGCGAAGGCGTATCTGACCGGGCACTTCCCGCTGACGATCGAGACGCCCGAGCAGATCGCGACGCAGGTGTTGAACGCGCTGTTCTACGAGCTGCCTCTCCGCGACCTCGAGACCTACCGGCAGCGGGTGAACGTCGTGACCCTCGAAGACGTGGCCCGCGCGGCGCTCCGCCTCCAGCCGGACCGTCTTACCATGGTCCTGGTGGGCCGGGCGGAAGAGATCGTTCCCCAGCTCGGACGGCTCGGATTCTCCCGGTTCGAGGTGATTCCGCCAGGCGCGCTGGACGTCCTGTCGGCCGACCTCCGGAGGGCTCGCTAGTGCCGGCCACTGTTCTCATCTCCTGCGGGGAGCCGTCGGGAGACCTGTACGCGGGCGCTCTGGCGGCGTCGCTTCGCTCGCTCGACCCGGGCGTGCGCCTCTTGGGACTCGGGGGCGACCGGTTCGAGGCGGCAGGCGGCGAGCTGGTGGGCGACTACCGCGGGCTGGCGGTGACGGGGATTGCCGAAGCGGTCAGGGTGCTGCCGCAGTCGCTGTTGATGTACCGGCGCCTGGTCGGCGTGGCCCGAGAGGTTCGCCCCGACGTGGCGGTGGTGATCGACTTCCCCGACTTCAACTTCAGGCTGGCGGCGTCACTCCGGCGGCTGGGCATCCCGCTCGTCTACTACATCCCCCCGCAGCTGTGGGCCTGGCGAAGCGGCCGCATGCGCCGGCTTCAAGCGATCGCCAATCGCATCCTCGTGATCTTCCCCTTCGAGCCGGAAATCTACCGGAGGGCGGGAACGGAGGCCACCTTCGTCGGCCACCCGCTGCTGGAACTCGCGCGTCCGACCGAAGCACGCGAGACCTTCCTGAGCGGCGCGGGCCTCGACCCCGGTGCGCCGGTGATCGCGCTGCTGCCGGGCAGCCGCCCCAACGAGGTGCGCGCCATCCTGCCGACGCTGATCGAGGCGACCGCCGCGATCTCGGCAGCCGAGCCGCGCGCCCAGTACGTCGTGGCACGGGCGCCTGGCCTCGACTCGGGCCTGTTCGCCATCGGGGAGCGGGCCCCCCTCCGCCACGTCTCCATCGTCGAGGGCCGGGCCGACGACGTGCTGGCCGCGTGCGACCTGGTGATCACGGCGTCGGGGACCGCCACGGTGCAGGCGGCCATCCACGAGCGGCCGATGGTGGTGGTGTACCGGGTCTCGCCGTTGACGTACGCGGTGGGCCGCCGCTTCGTGCACCTCGATACCTTCGCGATGGTGAACCTGGTGGCGGGGGAGCGTGTCGTGCCCGAGCTGATCCAGGAAGCGTTCACGCCGCTGGCGGTGGCAGACGAGGCGCTTCGCCTGCTTCGCGACGGCGAGGCGAGAGACCGCGCGCTCCGCGGCGTGCGCGCGGTCAAGGAGAAGCTCGGGGGGCCAGGGGCGAGCAGGCGAGCCGCGGAGGCGGTGCTGGAACTGGCCCGCCGACCGCGAAATGTAGAATGCAGGATGTAGATGGAGAGGGGCGGTTCGTGCCGCCCCTTTTCTACATCTTCCTTCTACACTTCATCTTCTTCTATTTCTCATCTTCCTCTTCTTCCGCGATTGCCCTCACGAAGCCGGTGCGGACGGGTGGCGGCATGCGTGCGGCCGCACCGTGCACCGACTTCCAGATAATCTCGTTCAGCTCGAGTTCGGGAGCCATATCGGCTTCCTCGAGGTTCATCGCGAGCGACGCCTGCGCGCCTGGTGCGTTCGGCGCGTTCATCTCGTCGAACGGGTACTGCGCCGGGCGCAGCGTGAACGGCGTGAGCACCGGGGTCGCCTGGAAGGCGTTGTACATCGGCGAGGCCGCGGCGTCGTACTGGCTCATCGGCGGGATCCCGAGGATCAGCTCCATCGTGCGGAGCACGCCCGAGGTCGTGTAGAGGGTCGAGTCCACTGCGCCGCGCCGCGCGAACGGGCTGATCATCAGCAGCACCGAGCGGTGCGCGTCCACGTGATCGGGCCCGTTCTGCGCATCGTCCTCGATGATGAAGATGGCCGACTCCTTCCAGAAACGGCTCTTCGAGATGGCCTCCACGACACGCCCCACCGCGTAGTCGTTCTCGGCGACCATGGCCCTCGGCGTGGGCGAGTCGGGCCGCGTGCCGTTGGTGTGGTCGTTCCCCAGCCGGATGATGTTCAGGCGCGGCAGCTGGCCGTCGGCCTCGAACTTCCGGAACTCCTCGAGCCAGATGTCCACCCGCTTGTTGTCGGGGATGAAGGTGTCGTAGGGCGGGTAGGTCGGGTGGACCAGCCCCTGCAGCCCGGGGACGGTTGCCTCGACCGGTCCCCACTTCTCCTTCCAGTCGGCGAACTCGCCGTAGCTGCGAACCGTGACGCCGGCGCGCTTGGCGAAGTCCCAGATGTACCCCTCAGGCGGCGCGGCGAAGTTGCCGAACGGGCCGCGCATCGTCCAGCCGCCCTCGCTCAGGTAGATGGCGCCGCGGCCTCCGTAGTTGGTGGGCCAGATCTTCTCGACCACGTCGGTCGCGTACGCCGCGGTGGAGTAGGCGTGGCCATCCATGCTGACCTCGGCGTCCACGTAGAAGTTGTCGAAGAGGACGAACTCCTCGGCCATGGCGTGGGCGTTGGGGGTGATCGCCTTGCCGAACAGCGTGATGTTCGGGTCGCCGTTGCCGCGCGGCATGTCGCCGAGCACCTGATCGTAGGTGCGGTTCTCGCGGATCACGTAGAAGACGTACTTGATGGGGGAGGGCTGGCCGACGCGCGCCGGGATCGGCGACGCCTTCGGCGCCTCGGCCGGGGCCAGCCGGTTCGCCTCGGTGTACCGCACGAGTTCGTAGACCTTCTTGGTCATCGCGGCCAGGGTCTGCGCATCAGGGGCCGGCACGATCGAGAGCGACCCCTGCAGCATCGATCCCGAGTACTGGAAGTCGCCGGTCGGGCCGCGCGGGTTGGCCATACTCGTCAGCCCCTTGCCGCTGAGCACGACGATCCGCTTCCCATCGGGGGTGAACTGGACGCCCGTCGGGTACCAACCGGTCGGGATGAAGCCCTCCACCTCGCTCCGGCCGCTCTCGGCGACGTCTACCACGGCGACGGTGTTGTTGTCGGCGTTCGCGACCAGCAGCGTCTTTCCGTCGGGCGAGAGCGCGAGCGCGTTCGGCGTGCTGCCCACCGGCGCCTTGGGGTAGAGGGACACGGAGATCTGCTCGCGCGCCGTCCGATCGTCGAGGTCCACGACCCAGACGGCGTTCGTGTTCGCGCACGCCACGAACAGGCGGCGGCCGTCGGCCGAGAGCTGCATCGCGTTCGGGTGCTGGCCCACCTCGATCTCACCGGTCTGTTGAAGGGTCGCGGAGTCGAACAGCAGGACCTTCCCGCCGCCCCACAGCGAGACGAACAGCGTCTGCCCGTCGGGGGAGAGGAGACAGGTGTAGGGCTCGGCCGGCAGCGGGATCGTCTGCCGCACCCGGTTGCGCTCGAGATCGACGGCCGAGAGCGCGGTGCCCATCACGTGCACCGCGTAGAGCGTCTTGCCGTCCGCGGCCACCGTCACGCCGCCGATGAAGCCGGCGTTCTCGCGGTAGTCGGAGCCGGCATACCGCTCGGGCCGCCCGAGCACGTGCGAGCCGGTGAGCGTCAGCCGGTCGTCGGCCCAGGTGAACTCGTTGACCGTGTTCTGCCCGGCGCCCGAGGAGTACAGCCGGCGGCCGTCGGGATGCCACGCGAGGCCGAGCCAGGCGTGGTCCACCGGCACGCGCGCCTTCACGAACCGGTTCTCCAGATCGACGACGGTCAGGGTCGGCTTGGCGTACCCGTTGTTGGTGACGATCAAGTACCGCCCGCCGGGAGCCATCACCATGTTGAGGGGCAGGTCGCCAACCGCCAGGTGCTCGCCGGCCGGGGCGATCTTCCAGCCGTTCGGCAGCAGGGTGACGCCGGCGCCCAAAACCCCCGGCCGCGCGGGCGGCGGCGCGCCGCGCTGCGCCCTGGGAACCAGCACCACGATGCCCGTGAAGAAGACAATTCCCGCAACCAGCCACGCCGCTCGCTTCATGTGCCCCCCTCCGCCGGCCGATCCTACTGGACAACCGGCGGGCGGCGCAAAGGAGCTCCCGTCACCTTGGCGGTGCCCGCGGCCGATAAGGGAGGGTGTGACACGTTTTCGCGCCACCTTTTCGTGCTGATGGTAGAGTGCTGACATGCGCAAAGCCCTGATCGCCGCCTGGGTGGCGCCGCTGTCGCTGCTCGTCGCGGCGCCGCTGCCCGCCGCCGTGCTCGTGCCGGCGGAGCTTGGCGAGCTGGCGCGCGAGGCGGCGGTGATCGCGCACGGCCGGGTGATCGCGGTCCAGGGAGTGTGGACGGCCGGGCGCCGAAGCATCGAAACGGTGGTCACCCTGGAGGTTGCGACCGTGCTCAAGGGGCAGCCCGGGCGCGAGGTGAGCCTGCGGGTTCCCGGCGGCGAGCTGGGGCGGTACCGAAGCGTGATGGTTGGCGCGCCGGTGTTCCGCGAGGG
>DAOPQX010000136.1:0-8670 GCA_035348395.1 Vicinamibacterales bacterium
GCCGATCGGGCGACCTGCTGCGCCCCTCCTGGTCCCCCGACTCGAAGTGGATCGCCTACACCAAGCGGCTGCAGAACTACATGGGCGCCGTCTTCCTCTACTCGATCGACGGCGCGAAGAGCACGCAGATGACCGACGGGATGAGCGACGCCCGCGCCCCGGTCTTCGACGCGGGCGGCAAGTACCTCTACTTCGCCGCCAGCACCGATGCCGGGGCCTCGCTGCAGCCCGACATCCACAGCTTCAGCCGTCCCATGTCGGGCAGCCTGTACCTGGTGGTGCTGTCGAAGGACGAGCCCTCGCCCTTCGCCCCCGAGAGCGACGAGGAGCCCCTCGACGCGGCGAAGAAGGAGGAGCCCGCCCGGAGCGCTGACGCAAAGCCCGAAGGGGAGAGCGAAACGAAGCCGGAAGAGGCGAAGGAAGCGAAGGCCGAGAGCGGACCGGCCCGCCGCAGCGGCGAGGCCACGAAGGCGGAGGGTAAGGGAACCAAGCCGCCCGAGCCCGTGAAGATCGAGCTCGACGGGATCCTGCAGCGCGTGCTCTCGATGCCGATGCCCGCCCGCCGCTACGTCTCCCTCCAGGCTGGGAAGCCCGGCGTCCTGCTGGCGGTCGAGGCCCCGGCCCCGTTCGGCGGCGGCGGCCAAACCGGCCTCACCGTCCACCGCTACGACCTCAAGGCGCGGCGCTCCGACGTGGCGATTGGCGGCGTCAACAGCTTCGAGGTGACCCGCAACGGCGAGAAGATGCTCTACCGCCAGGAAGACCGGTGGTACATCGCCGCCCTGCGCCCGATGCCGCCGCCGGGGGCCCCCGCTTCACCGCCACCGCCCGCGCCGCCGCCTTCCCGCGCGCTCGCCACCGACGCGATCGAGGTCCGGGTCGATCCACGCGCCGAGTGGCGGCAGATGTACCGCGAGGCCTGGCGCATCCAGCGCGAGTTCTTCTACGATCCCGGTTTCCACGGCCTCGATCTCGAGGCCGCCGGGAAGCGATACGAGCCGTTCCTCGAGCGTGTCGCCTCGCGCAGCGACCTCAACTACCTGTTCGCCGAGATGCTCGGCGACATCACGGTCAGCCACCTCGGCGTGGGAGGCGGCGCGCTGCCCGACGTCCGGAGGGTTCAGACCGGCCTGCTCGGGGCCGACTTCTCGACCGACGCCGGCCGCTACCGGTTCGCCCGCGTCTACAGCGGCGAGAACTGGAACCCGCAGCTCCAGGCTCCGCTCACGCGGCCCGGCGTCAACGTCACCGCCGGTGAGTACCTGCTGGCCGTGAACGGCCGGCCGGTCACGACCGCCCAGAGCGTCTACTCGTTCTTCGAAGGGACGGTCGGCAAGAGCGTGAGGCTGCGCGTCGGTCCCAATCCCACCGAAGCAGGCTCGCGCGAGGTGATCGTGGTGCCCGTGGCGAGCGAGCAGCCGCTCCGCAACTACGCCTGGATCGAGGACAACCGCCGCTACGTCGACAAGGTCAGCGGGGGCCGGATCGCCTACATCTACATGCCCGACACGGCCGGCGGCGGCTACACGAACTTCAACCGCTACTTCTACGCGCAGGTCGGCAAGGAGGGCCTGATCGTGGACGAGCGGTTCAACGGCGGCGGCAACCTGGCCACCGACATCGTCGAGATGCTGGGGCGGCCGGTGATGAGCATGGTCGCCACGCGCGACGCCGAGAACGAAGTGCAGCCGCAGGGGGCGATCTTCGGCCCGAAGGTGATGCTCGTCAACGAGATGGCCGGGTCGGGCGGCGACGCGATGCCGTGGTACTTCCGAAAGGCGGGCCTCGGGCCCCTTGTCGGCAAGCGCACGTGGGGCGGCCTTGTGGGCCGCGCCGCCGGCGTGCCGTTGATCGACGGCGGCTACGTCGGGGCGCCCTCGTCTGCGGTCTGGGACCCGGCGACCAGCCAGTGGATCGCCGAGAACGTCGGCGTCGCCCCCGACGTCGAGGTCGAGCAGGATCCGGCCCTCGTCCGCCAGGGGAAAGACCCCCAGCTGGACAAGGCCATCGAGATGGTGATGGCCGAGCTCGCGAAGAAGACGCCCTTCGCACCGAAGCGCCCGGCCTACCCGGTTTACACGCGATAGGGAAGCGGGTCGCGGCCCTGAAGCTCACCGCCGGCTGTCACGCTGAGGTTGGTATAGTGTGCGGCGTGCGGTTCGTGCGCCTCAGAGGACGACCATGATGAAGAACCTGTTCGCCATCGGCTTGTTCGCCGCCGCCGCCGTCTCGGCCGGCGCGCAGGCCCCGCCTGCCGCCCAGCAACAGCCCGCCCCGCCCGAGAAGATGAGGGTCGAGGTCCGGCCCGGTAGCGCGCGCCAGCAGATCCCCATGGATCCTGAGCGGGCGCGGGTGTTGTACGTCCCGACCGACCCCGCGCTCCAGTCGCCCGGGCGGAACTACCAGGCCGACATCGAGGGGCGTCTCGCGACCGAGGCCCGCTACGCGGCCGCCTGCAAGGGCGTCATCGCCTACCAGAAGGTGAGCTACCGCAGCCGCATCGGCGACATGGACATCCCGGCCTACCTGTTCCAGCCGCTCCAGAAACGGGGGCCGAGGGGGCACGCCGCGATGATCTGGGTGCACGGCGGCGTTCACGGGAACTGGGGCATCACCATGTTCCCCTTCGTGAAGGAGGCGATCGAGAGGGGCTACGTCGTCATCGCGCCCGAGTACCGCGGCAGCATCGGCTACGGCGAGGCGCACCACCAGGCGATCGACTACGGCGGCTACGAGGTGGACGACACGATGTCGGCGTACGACTACCTGAAGTCGCTGCCGCACGTCGATCCCGATCGGGTCGGGATGATGGGGTGGAGCCACGGCGGCTACATCACGCTGCTCTCGGTGTTCCGCGACGAGCACCCCTTGAAGGCCGGCGCCGCGATCGTGCCCGTCACCAACCTCCTGTACCGCCTGTCGCGCTACGGCCCGCGCTACCAGTGGGACTTCTCGACGCAGAAGCGCATCCAGGGGCTGCCGTTCGAGAAGCCCGAGCTGTACATCGAGCGTTCGCCGATGTACCACGTCGACAGGCTGAAGGTGCCCCTCCTGGTGCACGTGGCGACCAACGACCGCGACGTCTACTACGACGAGGACCAGATGATCGTCGACGCGCTGCGGTCGCGGAAGCCCGACCTGGCCGAGACGAAGACGTACGTGGACCCCGACCCGTGGGGCCCGAGCGTGGGCCACTCCTTCAGCCGGCGCGTGGACGCCCAGACGCTCGAGCGCGTGGACTCGCCCGCGCAGATCGACTCGTGGAACCGCACCTGGGTCTTCTTCGAGTGGATCCTCCGCCCCTACGAGGATCGCTCGAAGCCGGCCCCGCCCGTCCGGACGAGATAAGGGCCCAATCAGGAAATCGGCAAACGTCGTTAACACCTGACGGCGTGGGGGCGTCCTCTTCACAGCGAGGCACATGTCTCGCCGCGAAACGCGCCACGGGCGCGAGGAGGCCCCCATGCACAGCCGTTCCACCCCCGTCGCCGGCCGCGCGCACCACCCCGGCCGCGTGCTCGCCGCCACGTTGACCGTCGCCCTGGCCAGCGCGGCGACCGCGCTCGCCGGCCCGCCGCTGCTCTGTCACCCCTTCGACATCGGTTCGGCGCGATCCCTGCCCTGGGACGGCAGATCGTCCTGGTTCGACGTCGACGCGTCCTACGCGCTGAACTCGCTCGTCGCCGACACCGAGGCGCTGCTCGCGCCGTCCACCCCGGTGATCGTGCGGATGGAGACGCTCCGCCGCGCGGCCATCTACGCCGGGCGCGACGCCGCCGTCGCCCGGCAGCTGCTCGATCGGCTCGCCGCCCGCGCCGTGGGCTCGGCAGCCAAGGAGCCCGACCCGCTCGCACTCTTCGACGCCGGCTACCTGGTCGAAGCGCTGCGTCAGCTGACGATGGTGCCGCAGTTCAAGGCGCACCGCGCGGCACTCGAGCCGCTCGTCGCCGGCAAGGACGGCTACGTGATGGTGAAGAAGAGCCTCGCGCTGCGGCCCAACGACGCGTCGCTCGAGTTCGGCGCGGCGCTGGTGGTTGCCGACAAGGACCAGCGCGCGTACCGCTCGCACGCCGACCGGGCCCGCGCGGGTGCCAACGGGGACGCGCTGCTGGCGAAGAACATCAGGCAGCTGGGATAGTCCGGACCTCGTGAGATTGCCGGGGAGCGTCGTGTTGGGTCATGCTCTGGTCTTGGGCCAGGCGCCAGCCATCCGTGCCGTGGACGACAGCGACCTCGTGAGAGCCGCCCAGGGCGGCGACCGCGCCGCCTTCGGCCTGCTCTACGAGCGGTACGGCGCGATGGTGCACGGCGTGCTGCTCGCGCGTGTCAGGTGGGAGGAGGTGGACGACCTGCTGCAGGACGTCTTCCTCTCTGCCCTCGAGCGGCTGTCATCGCTCCGCGACGCCGGCGCCTTCGGCGGCTGGCTGGCGGCGATCGCCCGCAACCGCGCCACCGACCATCACCGCCGCAAGGTGGCAACCGATTCCGGCGGCGCGGAGGAGGTCGAGGCGCGAGGCAACGGACCGAGCGCCGAGGCGCTGGCCGCGCTCGAGGCCATCCAGCGGCTGCCGGCGGCCTATCGGGAAACGCTGACGCTCAGGCTGGTCGAGGGAATGACCGGGCCCGAGATCGCGGCCCGCACGGGTCTCACACCTCGGTCGGTGCGCGTCAACCTGCACAGGGGAATGAAGAAGTTGCGCGAGGAGCTCGAGGTGAAGCGGGGAACGCGATGAGCGGCGATTACCTCTGGGATCGCTCGGGCAGGCCCGACCCGGACGTGGCGGCGCTGGAGAGCGTGCTGTCGGAGCTTCGCCACCGCGGCGGGCCGCTGGCACTCGTCCCGCCGGCCCCGTCGCGCCAGGCACCGGCGCGAACACGAAACTGGCGCTCGCTGGCCGTTCCGCTGGCGCTCGCGGCATCAATCGCGGTGCTGGTGGCCGGCACCTGGTTCGCCAGGCCTCAGCGGGGGGCGCCGGCCGCCGCCGTCTCTGCCGGCTCGTGGAAGGCCGCCCCGGTCAGCGGCAGCGCGCGGGTCGCCAGCGAGCCGATCGAGGCCGAGGTGCACGTTCCACCCGGCCGCTGGCTCGAAACCGGCCCCGGCGCGTCCGCCCGGCTGAGCGCCGGCGAGATCGGCACCCTTCGCGTCGGTCCGCTCTCGCGCCTCCGCGTGATCAGCGACGCCCCCGGAGAACACCGCCTGGCGCTGGCCCGGGGCAGCCTCGACGCGTTCATCTGGGCGTCGCCGCGGCAGTTCTTCATCGAGACGCCCTCGGCGGTTGCGGTCGATCTCGGCTGCGCCTACCGCCTCGAGGTCGACGAGGACGGCACCGGCCGCCTACGGGTGACCCTCGGCTGGGTGGGCTTCGAGCTGGACGGCCGCGAATCGCTGGTGCCGAGGGGTGCCATGTGCACGACGCGTCCCGGCCGCGGACCGGGGACACCCCACTTCGAGGACGCGAGCGCGGGCTTCCGTGCAGCGCTGGCCTCCCTCGACGACGGTGGAGCGCCGGCCGCCGGGGACGTCCTCGACCGTCTGCTGCGCGAGGCGCGCCCCCGCGACGCGCTTTCCCTCTGGCACCTCCTGTCGCGCCTTGACCGGCTTTCGGCCGCCAAGGTCTACGACCGCCTCGCGACGCTCGCCCCGCCGCCCCCGCAGGCATCCAAGGACCTGGTACTGGCGGGCGATCGGCCGGCTCTCGACGCCTGGTGGGACAGCCTCGGCCTCGCCCCGGTGTCGCGCTATCGCGAGCTGCGATAGGGCCGCCGCAAGGGTGCCGCGAGAGAAGGCGCCCCCGGTCTCCACCGGGTGCGGCAAAGCACGTACAATGTCCTGCGTGACTGCCAACCAGGAGCAGATCGTCCGCGCGTCGGTCCCGGCGCTCGACGCCATCCTCGGCCAGCATTTCCCGGTCCTCGACGACGGGTTCGTTCGCGCCGTTGACTACATGGGCGACGACGGCGCGATCGTGCAGGCGGCGCGCGTGTCGTACGGCAAGGGCACCCGGAGAGTGCGCGAGGATCGGCACCTCATCCGCTACCTGATGCGCCACGCGCACACCACGCCCTTCGAGATGTGCGAGCTGAAGCTCCACGTCCGCGTCCCGATGGACGCCTGGCGGCAGTGGATCCGCCACCGGACAGCGAGCGTCAACGAGTACTCGACCCGCTACTCCGAGGCGATCGACGCTGCCCAGCGCACGCCGGCGGGGGGCTGGCGGGCGCAGTCCTCGTCCAACCGGCAGGGCAGCGCCGACCTTCTGCCGAACGAGACCGGGGCGCGCCTCTCGGCGGAGGAGGAGGAACTGCACCGCCGCGCGCGCGAAATCTACCAGGGGCGAATCGCGGCCGGCGTGGCGCGGGAACAGGCGCGCAAGGACCTGCCGCTCTCCACCTACACCGAGGCCTACTGGAAGATCGACCTCCACAACCTCCTGCACTTCCTGCACCTGCGGATGGACCTGCACGCGCAGCAGGAGATCCGCGCCTACGCGACCGTGATCGGCGAGCAGATCGTCGCCCGGTGGGTGCCGATCGCGTGGGAGGCCTTCCTCGACTACCGCCGCAGCGCGCTGACCCTCTCGGGGTCGGAGACCGAGATCGTTGCCGCGATCGGTGCGGGCGACCGCGCGAAGGCGACCGAGCTGGCGGCTGCGGCCGGATGGCTCGAGCGAACCGAAGAGGGCGCCCTCAAGGCGAGCCGCGAGCGGAGGGAGCTCGAGGAGAAGCTCCTGCGGCTCGGCATGACGGCGCCGTGGAAGGAAAGAGCGGTAAGATAGGGGCCGCCCCACCCCGGGCCCGGCGCGTGCCCCTGGGGCATGCCCTTCCGTCTCCGACAACAGCCGACCCGGCGAGCCGCACGCCCCCGCGCTCTGCCCGCGCGAGGTGTGATGACGCGTTTCGCCATCCTGATGCTGGTGCTGCACCTCGCGGCTGCACCCGCCGCCGCTCAGGACTCCGCATTCTCGGGTCCCGCGGGCCCCGCGGCGATCTCGTCCGCCTCGTCGCTCGACGCCCTCAAGGTGTTCCTCGACTGCAAGGACCACACGCCCTGCTACCACGACTACGTCAGGGTGGAAATCGACTACGTCGAGTACGTCAACGTGCGCGAAGCGGCCGACGTTCACGTGCTGGTCACCTCGCTCGGCACCGGCGCCGGCGGGCGCGAGTTCGCCCTCAAGTTCATCGGCCAGGGGCGGTTTCGGGGTGTGGACGACGAGGTGCTCTACGCGTCGCTGCCGACCGACACCGAAGAGGGCGTTCGCCAGGGGTTCGTCCGGACGCTGAAGCTGGGCCTCGTCCGCTACGTGCTGCACACCGCCGTCCGCGACCGCCTCAGCGTGCTGCACGAGGACGCGGCCGGCGGTCCCGGCCAGCAGGCCCGTTCGCGCGTCCCCAACGACGACCCCTGGGACCACTGGGTCCTGCGCGCCCGCTTCAACGCCTACTACGAGAGCGAGGCGTCGGCCTCGTCGAGCAACCTGAACGGATCGGTCTCGGCGAACCGGGTGACCGACGCCTGGAAGTTCAGCCTGTCGTCGTACCGGGACACGCGGCGCAGCGAGTACACCTTCAGCGACGGGACCTTCTACGTCAGCACGCGCAGGGGCTACGACGTGACCGGCCAGGCCATCAGGAGCCTGGGGGGCCACTGGGCGGCGGGCGGCAAGGCCTTCATCGCCGCCTCCACCTACGAGAACAAGGACCGCGTGCTCAACGCCACCGGCGCGATCGAGTACAACGTCTTCCCCTACGCCGAGTCCACGCGGCGGCAGCTCACGCTGCAGTACCTGGTCGGCATTACGGCCTTCGACTACAACGAGGAGACCGTCCTCGGCAAGCTGTCCGAGACCGTGCCGCGCCACACCTTTCGCACCGCCTTCGACATGAAGCAGACGTGGGGATCGCTGAGCGCCGACCTCGACGTCTCCCAGTACCTGCACGACACCTCGATGAACCGCCGCACTGTTTCCGCCGAGATGGACGTCCGGCTGTTCCGCGGCTTCGCGCTCAACCTGGCGGGCCGCGCCTCGAGCATCCACGACCAGCTGTATCTTCCCGTGGGCGAGGCGAGCGCCGAAGAGGTGATCGCGCGTCAGCGCCAGCTCGCCACCTCGTTCCGGCGATCGTTCCGCGTGGGCGTGAGCTACACCTTCGGCTCGATCTTCAGCTCGGTGGTCAACACCAGGCTCTCGAACTTCGTCGGCGGATAGCTTCCAGGACCAGCACCCTCGGCACCTTCAGCACCGCACCTTCAGCACCTCCGGCACCCTCAGCACCCCCAGCACGACACCCCGTGGGGTATGATCCCCCCGCGTCCCCCCGGAGCCACCTTCATGAGCCAGCTTGCCCGCGTCCTCCCGCTGCCGGTCGTCCTTTTCACGCTCTTGCTCGGTCTCGACGGTGTCGCACTGCTGCAGGCCCAGGGGCCGGTGACCTCGCCCGAGCAGTTCTTCGGCTTTCGCATGGGAGCCGACCGCAAGATCGCCCGCTGGGACAGGCTGATCGAGTACTACGAGTTGCTCGAGAAGCAGGGCGCCGGCAAGGTGAAGGTCGTGGACATGGGGCCCACGGAGATGGGCAACCGGTTCCTGCTGGTCATCGTCACTTCCGCCGCCAACCAGAAGAACCTCGAGCAGCTGCGCCTGAACACGCTCAGGCTCAGCGACCCGC
>DAOPQX010000137.1:0-8631 GCA_035348395.1 Vicinamibacterales bacterium
GCGCCACCCGGCGTGCGGCTTCCACCAGCCGCTGCAGGTCGGGCCTGTCGGCGAAGCGCCACATCACGCGGCGCACGGCGTCGCCCGGCAGGGCATTCGGTTCCATCGGATCCCCCGTCACCGTCCAAACACCAGCTTCACGGCCACTGCCCCGCCCCCGAGGTTGTCCTCGGAGAACTCCTTCGACACGCCATCGTCGCCGAGGATCCCCGGGATGTATCGATAGCGTCCCTCGACGGCCGCGGCGACCCATCGCGAGATCCGGAATTCCACCCCGCCCAGGGCCTGACCGCCGAAGCCGCTCTCGCTGAAGTCCTCGCCGCCCGCCGTGGTGCCGGTTGCCCGCTCGTTGTAGAAGGCGACGACGGCACCCGCGCCAAGGTACGGGGTGAGGGCGCTGGCCGGCCCGCCGAACCGGTAGCCGCCGTTCACGGCAATCGTGGACAGCTTCAGCTTCTGGCCGATGCCCAGCGGAAACACCTCGTCCTCGAAGACGAACACCCGCTCGCCGGTGCGCTGCAGGTAGGCGAACTCGCCCTGCACGAAGAGGTGGCGCCCGGCCAGCAGCTCGAGCCCGCCGCCGAACGACGGCGCGTTGGCGCTGTCGTAGACCGCCTCGAACGAGCGCGACGCCTGGAAGCGCTCGTACGCGAACGTGCCGAAGATTCGCCACCGCAGCCCCGGCCCGGCCGCCGCGCCCCTGGCCGCGGGCGCTCCCGGCTCGCCGGCCTGCGCGGCGCCCGTCGCGGGGGGCTTGACGGTCGCCCTCGGATCGCCGGGCGGCAGCAGCGCCACCAGCTTTGCATCGACATAGCCCTGGTCGGGGGCCGTCGGCACCAGGCGGACGTGCGGCGGGATGACGACGAGGTACCAGTTCCTCTCGGTCGCAACGACCTGCAGCACCGTGCCGGTGACCGCCCGCCCGATCATCGGGCTGCGCGCGTCGGGGCGCGTGCGGATCTCCGCCTCGCGGGCAGTGACCCGGACCACTTGCTGCTGCGCGAGCGCCGCGGCGGGAACGGCCGCCAGCACCAGGGCCACCAGGACGACGCCGCGAGTGATGTGTCTGGTCATCTGCTTCGATGCTCCGTGTCGGCCGAGGTCGTGCGCGGCACCTACTTCGCCAGCCCCAGCCCCAGGAGGGACGCCCGCGGATCGATCACGCCGTATCCAAGGTCGTCGCTGCGTCCGCCGGGCGGCTTGTGCGAGGCGAACCGCTTGATCGCCGCCTCGACGGCCGCCGGGTTGGTGATCCCCTGATCCATCAGCAGGGCCGCGAGCGCGCTGACGTGCGCCGTGGCCATCGAGGTACCCTGGTAGAACATGTAGGCGAAGCGGTTGAAGATGCCCCGCTCCTGGTAGTCGGGATCGAGCGTCTGCTGCAGGATCCCGTCGCCGTAGTCGTCGTCGTTCTGGTCGGCGTCGTTGTCCCCGCCGGGTGCCGCGATTTCGACGTAGTCGCGGTGCGTCGAATACGGGGCGCGCTCCAGGTTGTAGTCCACCGCGCCCACGGCCATCATCCCGTCGATGTCCTTCGCATAGGCGCCCGGCCACTCGGGGGCGTTCCCCTCGTCGCCGCTGTTGCCAGCCGCGGCGGCGACGAAGGCCCCCTGGCCGACCGCGTAGCGGAGCGCGCTCTCCACGGTGAAGCTCTCCGCGTCGGCGCCCAGGCTCAGGTTGATGACCCGGGCACCGTGATCGACGGCGAAGCGGATGCCGCGCGCGAGCACCGACATGCTCGGCGGGTTCGGCGCGTTGTTCTCCTCGTCCCAGTCGCTGGTCAACACCTTGATCGGCATGATCCCGACGTTGAAGGCGATGCCCGCCAGCCCGACGCTGTTGTTGGTCGTCTGGGCGATCGTCCCGGCGACGTGGGTCCCGTGCCCGTCGGTATCGGTGGGCACGTCGTCGTCCCAGATGAAGTCGTAGCCGGGCACGAAGCGGGTGCCCGCCAGGTCGGGCGCCTGGGCGAACGCCCCCTGGTTGACGAATGCGACGCCGCTGTCGATCACGGCGACGGTGATGCGCGAGGAGCCGCCCTGGTTCAACTCCCAGGCCTCCTCCATCCCGACGCGCTGAAGGTGCCACTGCAGGTTGAAGTACTGGTCGTTCGGCCGCCAGAGCGGACGAACGATCGGGTCGGGCTCGGCGCGCGCGATGCCCGGCTGAGCGCGCAGCCGCTCGGCGGCCGCGACCGGGTCGGCGTCGGGCGGGATCTCCACGTAGTGGAAGTCGGCCCACGAGGGGCGCCGCACGGCAATCGCACCCGCCTCGCGCGCCAGGCTTCGGAACTCGCGCGCGCGCAGGTCGGCGTCGAACCGCACCACGACGCGGCCGGGCACATAGCGCACTTCCGCGGCCGGCCGCGGCCGCGCCGGCCGGATGAACTCGGAAGCGGTGGCGGGCCGGCTGGCCTGCCGCAGCCACGACTGCTTCAGCCCCTGGGGCGCGCTCGCCGACTGCCCTGCCCCGCCCGCGAGGGCGAGCGCGGCGGCCAGGACGAGCCCGAGCGAAGCGAGCACGGCGGTCGGTCGCGAACCCTTGGTCATACTGTCTCCCCGCGCGAGTGTATCACTTCGCCACCCGCGCTATGATGAGGGCATGAGCCCGCTGAAGGACGTCACCTCGGTCGCGCCGGCCCTGCTGCTGTCGATGCCGCAGCTCGACGATCCGAACTTCCGCCACACCGTCGTCCTGCTCTGCCAGCACTCCGCGGAAGGCGCCTGGGGCCTGATCCTCAACCGGCCGACCGGGACGCCCGCCGTCCAGGCCGTCAAGATGGAGCCGCCGGTGAAGGCGGCCAACTCGCTCGACCTGTGGGTGGGCGGCCCGGTGGAGCCGGAACGGGGCTGCATCCTGATGGGCGACGACCCCGAGGACGAGGAGGCGGTCGAGGTGTGCCGCGGCATCTACATCTCGGGCTCCGCGTCGCTTCTACGGCGGCTCATGGAGGACGAGCAGGCGCCCGCCCGCACCCGCCTCCTCATGGGATACGCGGGTTGGGGACCCGGCCAACTGGACGCGGAACTGCGCGATTCGGCCTGGCTGATCAGCGACGTCGACCTGGGACTCGTGTTCGACGTGGACGCGCCGTTGATGTGGGAGAAGGCCATCCGCCGCCTCGGCGCCGACCCCGGCTCGCTCCAGATGAGCCAGGGAGTGCACTAAAGGCTCAAGGCTCAAGGCTCAAGGGCTTGCCCCGCCGGAGCCGCAGCCTGCCTCGCCGGAGCCGCAGATTGCCTCGCCGGAGCCGCGAACGAAGTGAGCGCTTGGCGGAGGCGGGAACGAAGTGAGCGCTTGGCGAAGGCGGGCCTTACTGCCAGCGGAACAGGCGCAGCGCCAGCGCGAAGCAGCCGACGGTCCAGGCCGCGAGGATCGCCGCCTCCCCCGCGACGCCCCCGAACCCGGCCCCGTCCAGCATCACGGCACGCAGCGCGTCGATCAGCGCCGTGAGCGGCAGCGCGTTGATCAGCGGCTGCGTCACGTTGGGGAAGTGCGCCGACGAGAAGAACACTCCCGACAGCACCCACATCGGCACCATCGTGAAGTTCATCCAGCCCGAGACGGCCTCGATCGTCCTCGCGCGGCTGGCGACCAGCATCCCGAGGCCGGCGAACGAGAGGGCCCCGAGCAGCGAGACGGCCGCGACCAGCACGAGCGACCCGGCGATCGGCACGTCGAGGACGAAGCGCGCGAACAGCAGGAGCGCGCCAACCTCGAGGCCGAGGAAGACGAGCCGCGCCAGCATCTGCGCCGCCAGGTAGTGGGCCCGCGACATCGGCGTCGCCGCCAGGCGCTTCAGCAGGCGGCGGCTGCGGGCGTAGACCACCGCGTAGCCGAGCGCCCACATCCCCGTGCCCATGATGTTCATGCCGAGCAGGCCGGGGATCACCCAGTCCACGTAGCGCGAGCCCGGGATCTCCACTCGCTCGATCCGGGGCTCGAAGCGGTCTTCCCGCCCCGCGGCCCGCTGCAGGGCGGCGTCCACGGCCAACCGTGCAAGGCGGCTCTCTTCCCGCGCGGCGTCGAATCGGTACCCGGGCGGCGAACCGGGCCGCACGACGAGGGCGACCTCGCCGTCACGCAGGGCGCGGTCGGCAGCCTCGCGTGACAGGTCGTGGACGACGAGGCCCGGCGCCGACAGGAGGGCCTCGCGCACCCTCGCGTCGCCGGGTCCCGGCACCAGGCCCACGTGAACCTCGGGCTCTCCCGACCGGCTGAACGCGAGGCCGAGCGCGAAGGCGAGCAGCACCGGGAAGAACACGACCCAGAAGAGCGCCTCGGGTTCGCGCAGAAACTCCCGCAGCCGGGCGAGCGTCAGCTCGATCACGGGGTGGAAGGCGCCGCCGCGGTCAGTCATCGCGCAGGTGCCGGCCCGTGAGGGCGACGAAGACGTCCTCCAGGGTCTTGCCCGGCTCGCCCAGCCCCCGGACCAGCGCCTCAGGGGTGTCGATCGCGATGAGCCGTCCCTGGTCGACAATGCCGACGCGGTCGCAGACCGCCTGCGCCTCGTCCATGTAGTGCGTCGTCAGCAGCACCGTTCCGCCCCGCGACCGGAACTCGAGCAGGATGGCCCAGAGGTGGCGGCGCGACTGCGGGTCGAGGCCGGTGGTGGGCTCGTCGAGGAAGAGCACATCGGGCTGGTTGACCAGCGCGCAGGCTACCGACAACCGCTGGCGCTGGCCGCCCGACAGCTTCCCGACCCGGCTGCCGCGCTTCGACTCGAGTTCGACCAGCTTCACGACCTCATCGACCGTCGGCCCGCGGTGGTAGAAGGAGCGGAACAGGCGGATGGTCTCCTCGACGGTGAGCTTCTCACTGAGCTGGGTTTCCTGGAGCTGGATGCCCAGGCGCTGGCGGAGCGCGCGGGCGTGCCGGCCCCACCGGAGCCCCAGCACCTCCACCTCGCCCGCGTCTGGCGGCATCAAACCCTCGAGGATCTCGATCGTAGTGGTCTTCCCCGCCCCGTTCGGGCCGAGCAGCCCGAAGCACTCACCACGGCGCACCTCGAGGTCGAGGCCGTCCACCGCCACGACCTCGCCGTACCGCTTGTGGAGGCCGCGACAGACGACGGCGGGGGGAGGGGTTTCCCGCCAGGCCGCATCGATCACCTCGTGATTGTGACACAAGGTGTACACTGATGAGCCGATGGCGCAGGCACGGACCATCCTGATCGCTGCCCCGGAACTGATTCCCGCCCTCCGCGAGCGCATCGGCGGCGACGAGGAGATGCTGACCTTCTCGGACGCGGAGCCGATGCGGGCGCTGCAGGCCATTGCGCGGCAGTGCCCTCCTTTGATTGTGCTGGAGCGGCTGTTCGCGGCAAGCCCGCGCGGGGCCGCCTTGATCACGCGCCTGAAGGCCGACCCCGCGCTCGATCAGAGCCAGATCGTGATCATGGCGCACGACAGCGACTACCGCCGGGTCTCGCCGCGCCGCAAGCGCGGGGCATCGGGGGCCGTGCGCGTCGCGCCGGCAGCTGTGCGCGCGGCGTCGGGAGCCGTGCGCGCCGCGTCGGGAGCCGTGCGCGCCGCGAAACCCCGCCTCGACACCGGGACGAGGCGCGCGCCCCGGTGGAAGATGCGGATGGGCGTGACCGTGGCCGTGGACGACGAGGTGGCGGGGCTGGTGGACCTGTCGGTGCTGGGCGCGCAGGTGCTGGCCAGCGAGGCGCTGAAGCCTGGCCAGCGCGTGGAGGTGCGCTTCGAGCCCGGCCGGACCGGCCTCGTGGTGCCGGCCGAGATCGTCTGGGTGAAGGTGGAGATTGCCGGCCGCCGGCCGCGCTACCGGGCGGGCGTGGAGTTCCGGCGGGCGGCAGCCCAGGCGCTCACCGCGTTTGCCGAAACGCACAAGGCCTGAAGGCCAGGACCCGTTCTCAGCCTGCCAGCCAGCTTGCCGCGATCGACCCCTCGCGGAACACGGTGTCCTCGCGCTCCGACCCGGTCGACACGATCCCCACCGGAACGCCGCTCAACTCCTCGAGCCGGCGCACGTAAGCCCGCGCCTCGGCGGGCAGCTCGTCGAAGCGCCGGACGCCGCGTGTGGGGCTGCTCCAGCCTGGCATCGTCTCGTAGATCGGGCGGCAGGTGGCGAGCACCCGGACGTCGCCGGGGAACTCGGTCAGCACCTGGTCGCCGCACTTGTACGAGGTGCAGACGAGGATCTGCGGGAGGCCGTCGAGCACGTCGAGCTTGGTGAGGGCGAGCGAATCGAGGCCGTTCACGCGCACCGAGTAGCGCACCGTCACCGCGTCGTACCACCCGCAGCGCCGCGGACGCCCGGTCGAGGCGCCGTATTCCTGCCCGGTCTCGCGCAGGCGCTCGGCCATCGGGCCGGTCAGCTCGGTCGGCAGCGGCCCGCCGCCGACGCGCGTCGTGTAGGCCTTCGCCACGCCGAGGACGCCGGTCACGGCCCGCGGCGGCACGCCGAGGCCCGTGCAGGCCCCGCCCACGGTGGAGTTCGACGAGGTCACGTAGGGATAGGTGCCGTGGTCGATGTCGAGCAGCGTGCCCTGGGCGCCCTCGAACATCACCCGCTCGCCGCGCTTCATCGCCTCGGCCAGGAACACCGAGACGTCGGTCACCCACGGCCGCATCCGCTCGCCGTGCGCCAGCAGGTGCTCCACCACCGGGCGCCACTCGAGCGCCGAGTCGCCGACGAGGCGGTTGCGCGCGTGGACGTTCTCGCGCACCTGCTCGGCCAGCGAGGTCGCCTCGAACAGGTCGCCCACGCGGATGCCCCGGCGCCCGACCTTGTCCTCGTACGCGGGGCCGATGCCGCGCGAGGTCGTCCCGATCTTCCGGTCGCCCCGCCTGGCCTCGTTGAGCAGGTCGAGGTCGCGGTGGTACGGCAGGATCACGTGGGCCTTGTCGCTGATCACCAGCCGGTCGCCCACCTCGATGCCGTACTCCGCCAGCGTCTCGATTTCCTGGAACAGTGCGTCGGGATCGACGACGACGCCGTTGCCGATGACGCAGCGGATCCCGGGGTGCAGGATGCCCGACGGGATGAGGTGCAGCACGAAGCGCGTGCCGCCCGCCAGCACCGTGTGCCCGGCGTTGTGGCCGCCCTGGTACCGCGCGACGACCTGGAAGTGCGGCGTGAGCAGGTCCACGATCTTGCCCTTGCCCTCGTCGCCCCACTGCGCACCGATCACGGCAACGTTCATGCGCCCCTTCGCTCCTTCTGAAACCGGTCAATCCTAGCACATCGGATCCCGCGTCAGACGGGACGAGGGCCCGGATTAGAATGGAGTGTTTGCCCCCCGAGGTGGTCGATGATCCTGCTGGATGGTCGCTCGTTGTCGCTCGAACAGTTGCTCGCCGTCGCCGACCGCGGCGAGAAGGTGGGCGTTTCGCCCGAGGCCGCCGGCCGAGTCAGGGCGGCGCGCGCGGTGGTGGACGCCCTGGCCGGCGGCGCCGCCCCGGTTTACGGCATCAACACCGGCTTCGGGTCGTTCGCGGAGGTCAAGATCGAGCCGGCCTCGCTCGACCGCCTGCAGCTGAACTTGCTGCGAAGCCATGCCGCCGGCGTGGGCGGCCCGCTGCCGGTCCGCACGGTGCGGGCGGTGATGACGCTGCGGGCCAACGTCCTCGCCCGCGGGTTCTCCGGCATCCGCCTCCAGACGCTCGAGACGCTCGTCGAGGCGATCAACCGGCGCGTCCATCCCGTCGTCCCCGCCCGCGGATCGGTGGGCGCGAGCGGCGACCTCGCCCCGCTGGCCCACCTCGCGCTCGTGCTGGTTGGCGAGGGCGAGGCGTGGGTGGACGGCCGGCGCGCGCCGGGCGCCGAGGCGCTGCGGGCGGCACGCCTGGACCCCGTCCGACTGACCGCGAAGGAGGGGCTGGCGCTCATCAACGGGACGCAGGCCTCGACCGGGGTGCTCGGCCTCGCCCTCGTGGGCGCCGAGCGGCTCGCCCGCGCCGCCGACGCGGTGGCCGCGATGACCACCGACGCACTGTTCGGTTCGGCCCGCCCGTTCGACCCGCGCATCCATGCCGAGCGCCCCTTCGCGGGCCAGGCGGCGTCGGCGGCCGCCATCGCGCGCCTGCTCGAGGGCAGCGGGATCAACGCCTCGCACGCCGGGTGCGGGCGGGTGCAGGACGCCTACTCCGAGCGATGCGCGGCGCAGGTGCACGGCTCGGCCCGCGAGGCGATGCGCTTCGTGCGCGAGCTCGTGACCGTCGAGGCCAACGCCGCCACCGACAACCCGATGGTCTTCGCCGCCGACGGCGAGATCCTCTCCGGGGGGAACTTCCACGGCGCGCCGATCGCCATGGCGGCCGACCTGCTCGCCATCGCGATCGCGCAGCTCGCGACGATCAGCGAGCGGAGAACCGAGCGCCTCGTCAACCCGGCGCTGAGCGAGTTGCCGGCCTTCCTCACCCGCGAAGGGGGGCTTCAGTCGGGCTTCATGCTGGCGCAGGTGACCGCCGCCGCGCTCACCTCGGAGCTGAAGGGGCTCGCGCATCCGGCCAGCGTCGACACCATCCCGACCTCTGCCAACAAGGAAGATCACGTGAGCATGAGCATGGGGGCGGCGCTCAAGGCCGACCGCGCGCTCGACCTCGCGCGCCACGTCCTCGCCGTGGAGCTGCTCTGCGCCTGCCAGGCGATCGAGATGCGCGCGCC
>DAOPQX010000138.1:0-8628 GCA_035348395.1 Vicinamibacterales bacterium
GGGGGGGGGGGTTGGGGGCGGGGGGCTAGGGGCCAGGGGCCAGGAAGCATGTCCGAGGTTGCGCTGTCGTTCGAGAACGTCGTGAAGCGGTTCGGGACGACGGCCGCGGTGAGCGGAGTGTCGCTCGAGGTGCGCCGCGGCGAGATGTTCGGGCTGATCGGCCCGGACGGCGCGGGCAAGACCACGACGATCCGCCTCGCCTGCGGGTTGCTCGCGCCGGCGGAAGGGCGGGTGCGGCTGCTCGGCCGCGACCCGGTGCGCGAGCACGACGAGGTCACCCGGTCCACGGGCTACCTGTCGCAGCGCTTCAGCCTGTATGGCGACCTCACCATCGACGAGAACATCGCGTTCTTCGCTGAGATTCACGGCCTCACGCGCTATCGCGAGCGCGCCGAGCGGCTGCTCGAGATGACGCAGTTGACGCCCTTCCGCAGCCGGCTCGCCGACCGGCTCTCGGGGGGAATGAAGCAGAAGCTGGCGCTGGCCTGCACGCTCGTGCACGAGCCGGAGCTGATCCTCCTCGACGAGCCGACGACCGGAGTCGATCCGGTGTCGCGGCGCGAGTTCTGGAGGCTTCTGTCGGAGTTCCTCGCACAGGGCATCACGATCGTCATGGCCACGCCGTACCTGGACGAGGCGGAGCGCTGCGCGCGGGTGGCGCTGCTCTCGGAGGGCCGCGTCCTGGTGGCCGACTCGCCCGACACCCTGCGCGAGCAGCTTCCAGGCCTCGTCATCGAGGTATTGGCCTCGCCCCAGAAACCGGCCATGGAGGCACTGGCGGGCGTTGCCGGCGTGATCGACGTCCAGAACTTCGGCGAGCGGATTCACGCGCGCCTCGGGTCATGGGTCGGGGATCAGGGATCGGGGATCGGGGACCATGAATCGGTGCGCGTGATCGAGAGCGCACTGCGCGCGGCGGGCGTCGAGGTGGTGAGCGTGCGGCCCGTGCCCGCCTCGCTCGAGGACGTGTTCATCACGCGCGTAAGCGACTCAGGCTGAACGGGAGTTCACGGTTCTGAACCACAAAGGACAGAAAGGACACGAAGAGGTGCCCGTGTGAGGAGGAGCAGCACGAGTCGCTCGTCGATGCGCCGGCCCTCGGCGGCCGCGCAGCGGCCCGCCACGCGGGCGGCTACAGGGAAGCTTCTTTGTGTTCTTTGTGATCCTTGTGGTGAATCCGTAATCGTGCTTCGGGAGATGAGCATGAGAGGTTCGAGACTTGTCGCGGCCCTCGCGGTGGCTGCTACGTGCGGCGCCCCGGCGATTGCGGCGGCGCAGGTGCAACCGCAGCCCGAGGCCGGGTTGACGCTCGAGCAGGCCATCGAGCGCGGGCTTGCCGCCAGCCACCGCCTCGCGGAGATCGAGGCCCGCCGCGCGGGCGCCGAGGCGGTCGTGGCCGGCAGCCGCGCTGCCGACCGCCCCCAGGCCTCCCTGCAGGCCGGCTACACCCGCACCAACCACGTCGACGAGTTCGGCGTCCAGGTACCGGGCCAGCCGCCGCGCATCATCTACCCGGACATCCCCGACAACTTCCGCACGCGCCTCGACCTGCAGTGGCCGATCTTCACGTTCGGCCGCACCGACGCGCTCGAGCGGGCCGCGCGGGCCGAGGTGGAGGCGGCGGGGTTCGACCTCGAGGCGGCACGAAGCGACCTGAAGCTCGAGATCACGCGCGCCTTCTGGGCGGTGGTCACGGCGGAGGAGTCGGTGCGCGTGGTGGGCGAATCGCTGAAGCGCATGGATGCTGCGCTCGCCGACGTCCGCCATCGCCTCGAGGTGGGCCTGGTCCCGCCAAGCGACGTGCTGTCGGTGGAGGCGCAGCGGTCGCGCCAGCAGCTCCTGCTCGTGCGGGCGCGGAACCACCTCGACCAGGCGCGCGCCGACCTGCGCCGCCTGACCGGCCTGCCCCCCGAGGCGCCGCTGCGAGCGCTGGCGCCGTTCGAGCCGCCCGCGCCCGTCGAGGCCGACCCCGCGACCCTCGTCCGCGAGGCGGAGGGCGCCCGCCCCGATCGCCGCGCGCTTGCCGCGCGCGTGGCCGGCGCCGGGGAGCGCCAGGAGGCCGCGCGCGCCAACCGGCGCCCGACCGTGGCGCTGGCCGGCGGCGTCGATTACGCGCGCCCGAACCCGAGGATCTTCCCCCGCATGCGCGAGTGGAACGAGTCCTGGGACGCGAGCGTGCAGTTCAACTGGACCTTCTGGGACGCGGGCCGCACGAAGGCGGCCGTGGCGGAGGCGAGCGCCGCCGGGCGTGCGGCCGCGGAACGGCTGCGGGAGTTCGACCGCCTCCTCGCCCTCGAGGTGCGTCAGCGCCAGCTGGACCTCGCGTCGGCCGCGGCCGCGATCGCCGCCGCCAACGACGGCGTCCGCAGCGCCGCCGAGGCCCGCCGCGTCGTCGGCGACCGCTACGCCTCGGGCGTGGCGACCAGCACCGAGGTGCTCGACGCGCACGTTGCGCTGCTCCAGGCCGAGCTCGACCGCACCGAGGCGATCGCCGGCGCCCGGCTCGCCGAAGCCCGCCTCGCGCGGGCGCTCGGGCGATGACTGAGGACAGAGGGCTGGGGACCGGGAGGCGGCCGTCGAGTGGTGTGCGATTGACCGGGATTGGGATTGGGATTCGTGATGAGCGCGATCGTCGTCCGTGACCTCACGCGCCGGTTCGGGAAATTCGTGGCCGTGGACCACGTGTCGTTCGACGTCCGCGAGGGGGAGATCTTCGGCTTCCTCGGCAGCAACGGCGCCGGCAAGTCGACCACGATCCGGATGCTGTGCGGCCTGCTGCGCCCGACGTCGGGCACCGCGACCGTCGGCGGGGCCGACGTCGGGACCGATCCCGAAGGCGTCAAGACCAGGATCGGCTACATGTCGCAGCGCTTCTCCCTGTACGAGAAGCTGACGGTGGATCAGAACATCCGCTTCTACGCCGGCCTCTACGGCATCTCGGGCGAGCGCTTCGATCAGCGGCGCGCCTTCGTGCTCGAGATGGCCGGCCTGCGCGGCCGCGAGGACATGTTCGCGCGCGACCTCCCCGGCGGGTGGCGGCAGCGGCTCGCCCTCGGCTGCGCGATCCTCCACGAGCCGCCGATCCTCTTCCTCGACGAGCCGACCGGCGGCGTGGACCCGGTGTCGCGGCGCGAGTTCTGGCGCCTGATCGATCGGCTCTCCGGCTCGGGCGTCACCGTCCTGGTGACAACCCACTACCTGGACGAGGCCGAGTACTGCCACCGGATCGCGATCATCCACGCGGGCAGACTGGCGGCGCTCGGCTCTTCGAGGGAGTTGAAGCAGCTGTTCGCGTCGCGCCCGATCGTGGAAATCCACACTTCGCGGGCGGTCGAGGCCATGCGGGCGCTGGAGGGCATGCCGGAGGTCGAGAAGAGCAGCCTGTTCGGGACGGCGGTTCACGCCGTGCTGAGCGGGCCGGAGGTCGGCCCGGAGACCGTCTCCGCGTGGCTCGGGCGGCACGGTCACGAGGTGTCGGCGATCGACCGTGTCCAACCCTCGCTCGAGGACGTGTTCCTCGACGTGGTGGAGAAGGCGGGGCGCGCATGAGGAAGGCGATAGCGGTCGGACGGAAGGAGTTCCGGCAGATCGCGCGCGACCGGCGCACGCTCGCCATCATGCTGCTCGTGCCGGTCGGCTTCCTCCTGCTGTTCGGCTACGCACTCAACTTCGACGTGAAGAACGTGAGCATGGCCGTGCAGGACCGGGACAACAGCTCGGAGAGCCGGGCGCTCGTCTCGGCGTTCCTGAACTCGGGCTACTTCAGGTTCGCCGGCACGGTGCATGGGGACCAGGAGCTGCACCGCCTGATGGACCGGGGCCGCGCCATTTTGGTGCTCGTCATCCCCGAGAACACAGGGCGTGCAATCCGCCGAGGCGAGGTGGCGCCCGTACAGGTCATCCTCGACGGCCTCGACTCGACGACGGGCGTTGCCGTCCTGGGCTATTCGCTCTCGGTCGTTCGGAGCGTCTCGAACCGGCTGCTGCTCGAGCAGGGCGCCCCGGTTCCCGGGGTCCCGCCCGTGGCCGTCGAGCCGCGCATCTGGTACAACCCCGAGCTGCGCAGCGCCCTGTTCCTGGTGCCCGGGCTGATTGGCTTCATCGGGATGATCACGGCCGCCGTCTCGACCGCGCTGTCGGTGGTGCGGGAGAAGGAGCGGGGCACCTGGGAGCAGGTGCGCATGGCCCCGATCAACACCATCTCCTACATCGTCGGCAAGACGATTCCGTACCTCGGGCTGTCGATCGTCTCGTCGATGGGCATCGTCCTGGCCGCGATGGTGCTGTTCGACCTGCCGATGCGGGGGTCGTGGCTGGCGCTCCTGCTTGCGACGACGCTGTTCCTGCTGGCCGCGCTCGGGATGGGGCTGCTCGTCTCGACCATCGCCGAGTCGCAGCTGGTGGCGTTCCAGATCGTGCTGATCCTCGCGTTCCTGCCGACCTTCCTGCTGTCGGGCTTCATCTTCCCGATCCAGAACATGCCGGTGGTCATCCAGGCGATCACCTACGCCGTGCCCGCGCGGTACTTCCTGGTGGCCTTGCGGGGGATCGTGCTGAAGGGCGTCGGCCTCGGGGCGTTCTGGGTGCAGCTGGCGGCGCTGGTGGCGTTCGCGGTGGTGGTCCTGGGACTGGCCTCGGCGCGCCTGGCGCGGGAGCGAGGGTGAGATGCAGCGGCTGCTGGTGCTGATCTGGAAGGAACTGCTCGAGCTGCGGCAGGACCCGCGCATGCTGCCGATCGTGTTCATCGCGCCGATCCTGCAGCTCACCGTGCTCGGCTACGCGATCAGCACCGACGTCAGGAACGTGCCGACCGTCGTGGTGGACTGGGACCGGAGCACCGAGTCGCGCCGCCTGGTCGAGGCGTTCGACGCCTCGCCGTACTTTACGATCAAGTACACGGCGGACAGCGTGGAGGAGGCGTCGCGGTGGCTCGAGACCGGCGCCGCCTGGATGGTGCTCACGGTTCCGGCCGGGTACGGGCGCGACGTCAGGACGGGGCACCCGGCCGTCGTCCAGGTGGTTGCCGACGGGACCGACGCGAACTCGGCCTCGCTCGCCCTCAGCTACACGAGCAACCTGGTCGCGGCCTACGCCCAGGAGGTCGCGGCGGCTCGGGCCCCTTCAGGCGTCCGGGCGCCGGGCGGCCTGCGCGCCGACGTGCGGATCTGGTTCAACCCCGAGCTGTCGAGCAGGCACTTCCTGATCCCGGGCGTCCTCGCCCTGCTGCTGATCGTGATGACGGTAGTGCTTGCCTCGATGGGAATCGTCCGCGAGAAGGAGCTGGGGACGCTCGAGCAGCTCAACGTGACCCCGCTCAGGCGCTGGGAGCTGATCGTCGGGAAGCTGCTGCCCTACGGCCTCATCGGCGTCATCGACATCTTCCTGGTGGTCGCGGTGGCAACCCTGTGGTTCGAGGTGCCGCTGCGTGGCAGCTTCGTGCTGCTGTTCCTGATGTCGCTGCTGTTCCTGGTGAACACGCTGGGCCTCGGCCTGTTCGTCTCGACGATCTCGAACAACCAGCAGCAGGCGATGATGTCGGCCGTCTTCTTCTTCGTCGTGCCGCTGATGTACCTCTCGGGCTTCGTCTTCCCGATCGACAACATGCCCGCGGTGATCCAGCCGATCGCCTACGCCATCCCCCTGACCTACTACCTGGTGATCCTGAGGGGCATCTTCCTCAAGGGAGTGGGGATCGCCACGCTGTGGCCGCAGGCGCTCGGCCTGGCCGTCTGGGGCGCGACAATCCTCGCGCTGGCCACGTGGCGGTCGCGAAAGACCGCGGGGTAGGGTTGCCGCGCCCGCGCCTCGGCAACCCGGCCCTTGTCCGCCTTCAGCCCCGGCCCTCCGCCTTCAGCCCCGGCCCTCCGCCTTCTACGCCCCGATCCCCTGCAGGTCGGCAGTGCACGCCGGGCAGCGCCGGGCCTTGATCGGGATGGCGGTCGTGCACATCGGGCACTCCTTGGTGGCAGGCGCGGCGGCAGGCGCGGCCGGCCGCATCCTGTTCACCCACTTCACGAGCAGGAAGATCGCGAATGCAACGATCAGGAAGTCGATCGTCGCCTGCAGGAACAGGCCGTAGTTCAGGGTCGGCGCGCCTGCCGCCTTGGCCGCCTCGATGGTGGCGTAGCCGCCGCTCGACAGGTTGATGAACAGGTTGCTGAAGTCGAAGCCGCCGAGCAGAAGGCCCAGCGGAGGCGTCAGGACGTCGGAAACGAACGAGGAGACGATCCTGCCGAACGCGGCGCCGATGATGATGCCCACGGCCATGTCGAGCACGTTGCCCTTCATGGCGAATTCCTTGAACTCCTTGAGCATGGATTCTCCTCCCGTCAACGGGTGACCGGCAGCGTGTGGTTCGAGGATGCCGCAGTATACGCCCGTTCCAGGCGGGCGGCGCCCCCGCCGCCGGCAGAGACGCCGGCGCTACTGCGCCGCAGGGACGCCGGCGCTGCGGCGCAGCGCCAGCGGCCTGCCGTCCACGAACACGTGGCGGACCTTCGCCTCAGCGCCGAACAGGTCGCCTTCCGTCACGATCAGGTTCGCCCGCTTGCCCTTCTCGATCGACCCGAGGCTTTCGGCCACGCCCGCGATCCGCGCGGCCTCGATCGTCAGCGCCCGCACCGCGGCGTCGGCTGGCAGGCCGGCGGCCACCGCCTTCGACGCGTTCTTGACGAAGTCGGCGGGCTCGCGCAGCCCGCTCGAGGCGAACGCGAACCTCACGCCGGCCCGGTCGAGCGCGGCGGGAACCTTGGGGGCGTTGGCCCGCTCGCGCAGCACGCGCACCGGCTCGTCGGCCCCGGGTGCGAGGCTGCGCGGCCGCACCGGGTAGTCGAGGCTGTAGATCACCGCCGCACCCGCGGCCTTCAGGTCGGGAACCACCTCGGAAGCCCCGAGCGCCCCGACGACGATGGGAGACAGCTTGAACTCGCGGGCCAGGGCCAGGGCGCGGCGGATTTGAACGGCGCTCGCTGCCTCGATCGCGACCGGCATCGATCCGGCCAGCGCGGGCTGCAGCGCTTCCAGCGCGGGGTCGTACGCGGGGGGCGGACCCGCGCCCGGCTTCCCCTGCCGTGCCGTCTCCTCCCGATACGCGGCTGCATCGTGGAATGCCTGGCGGACGAAGGCGATTGCCCCCATCAGGGAGGTGGGGTAGGCATCGAACCCCTCGCGGCCGAAGTACGACAGGTGCAGGGCGACAGGCGCCTTCACCACGAACATCCCGGCCCGCTCGTTGGCAACCTGGCCGATCTGCGGCGGGTCGTCACCGGCGGCGACGTTCACCAGGGCGCTGCGTCCGCGGATCCCGGAACCCGAGGGCGTCAGGAGCACCGAGGTGATGCCGGCGGCCGCAAAGCGATCGAACTCGGGAGCGTCGGCCTTCAGGAGCGAGGCCGCGTCCAGGTGCGCCCGCAGCAGCATGCGGCGCCGGGCGCGCTCGACCTCCATCCGCGTCCGGGCGTTGCGCGGCGCTTCGGTAGCCGGCGCCGACAGCCCCGCCGAGGTTCCCATGTCGATGAGGCCGGGGTACACGCTCAGCCCCTTGCCGTCGATGGTGGCCGCCTCGGGCGGCACGCTCACCGAGGCGCCAACCGCTTCGACGATGCCGTTGCGAAGCACCACCGTCCCGTTCTCGATTACCGGGCCCGCGGCGGTGACGATGCGCCCGCCGACGATGGCATAGGTGCGCGGCGCGTCGGCGGCGCCAGGCAGCGTGAGGGCGGCCGCAGCACCGGCCGCCAAGGCGATTCGCAGGAGGTTCCGTTTCATCGCAAGTCCCCGGGGCCAGGCCCCACTTCTCCCGTCAGTCTCAATGGCCAACCTGCAGGGGCGACTGCCGCTTCAGGTACCGCTCGTACAGCGACAGGTGCTTGTTGTCGAGATCCACCTCGCGGCCGTTGATCACCACGTGCGTGATCTCGGTGCGCGCCTCCAGCGGGTCCCCCTTGGCGACAAACAGGTTCGCCACCTTCCCCGGCTCCAGGCTCCCGACCTGGTCCGACACGCCGAGGATCTCAGCTGCATCGATCGTCAGCGCCCGCAGCGCCTGCTCGCGCGGCAGCCCCCACGCCACCGAGATTGCCGCATGCCACGGCAGCTGCCGCACGTCTGCGTTGTCGTTCGTGGCAAACGCGAACCGGACGCCCGCTCGCGCCAGCTCCCCCGCCGCCTGGTAGCTGAACGCGTGGTACTGGTCTTCGCGCGGGGGCAGCTGCAGCACCGGGCCCAGGACGACCGGGATGCCCTTCTCCTTCAGCAGCGGCGCCGCCAGCGCGGCCTCGGGTCCCGACGCGATCACGATCCGCACGTTCGCGCGCTCCGCGAACGCCACGGCCTCGCGAATGGCCGGTTCGCCCAGGGCGCTGGTGTACAGCGGGATCCGGCGCTGCACCACCGGCACCAGCGCCTCGAGCACCCAGTCGCGCTCGCGCCCCTCCCCCGCCGCGGCGTACGCGCGCGCCTGGTCGAAGAGGCGCAGCAGGTCGTCGAGCTTCGCGTCCCGCTCCTTGCGCAACTCCTCGTAGGTGCGCTCCGGGGCGGGCGGCGCGCCGTACGACCCGCGCCTTGCTCCGACGCCAGGAAACTGGAAGCTGATGCCCGCGATGGGCTTCAGTGTGCTCTCCTCCCAGG
>DAOPQX010000139.1:0-8620 GCA_035348395.1 Vicinamibacterales bacterium
CGCGCCGCAGCGCGACCATGGGATCAACCCTCGATGCGCGGCGCGCCGGCAGGTAGCCCGCGGCCAGCGCCAGGGCGGCGAGGGCGAACGTTCCAGCAATCAGCGTCGAGGGATCGGTCGGCTTCACCCCGAACAACTCGGCTCTCACCAGGCGGCTCGCCGCGACCGTCAGGGCGAGGCCCGTGCCCAGGCCCCAGGCCGCCACCACGGCCGTTGGTGAACTCGGGATCGCTGCCGATCTGCAGGCAGCCGCGAAAAGCCCGGGGCATCACGCCGACGATGGTCACGGGGACCCGGTTCAGCAGGACCCGGGCGCCAATCGCGGACGGCGAGCCGCCGAACCGCGACCGCCACCCGGCGTAGCTGATCACGGCCACCGCCTGGACATCGCGCCGATCGTCGGCGGGGTCCAGCAGCCGACCTGCGGCCGGCCGGAGGCCCAGTGCCTGGAAGTAGGACCCCGACACGTACTGCCCGGTGCTGACGTCTGCTTCGGCACCGGTTCCGACGAGGAGGTCGGGGATCTCGGCGAAGGCGACCAGGCCGGTCAGCGATGACTGGTGCTCGGCGAGGTCCTTGTACGCTGAGTACGAGAACGAGGTGGAGGTTCGCTGGCCGTCGCCGTCCAGGCCGAGCCAGCCGTTGATCGATTCGGCCAACAGGTCGCCGCGCGCTCCCGACACCCAGCGGAGCAGGACGAGCTGCTGCGGGTCGGTCACCGGGAGGGGCCGCAGCAGCACCGTGTCGAGCAGGCTGAATGCGGCGACCGCGGCCCCGATGCCCAGCGCAAGCGAGACGACAGCGGTCAGGGTGAAAAGCGGGCCCCGGGCGAGAAGACGCAGGGCAAAGCGGACGTCCTGGAGCCAGGTCTCGAGCGGCGCGAAGGTCCAGACCTCCCGGCTGTTCTCCCTGGCGAGGGTGGGGCTGCCGAAGCGGCGGCGGGCCGCGGCCCTGGCGTCGGCCGGCGTCAGTCCCTCGGCCTCGAGATGCGACGCCTCTATCTCGAGGTGCGCCCGGATCTCCTCGTCGAGGTCGCGGTCGCCCGAGAGGCTCCAGCGGATCCGATCGAACAGGCGTCGCATGGCATCGGCCCCTTCAGCGAAAACGGCAGGCGGAGGCGCGCGTGAGTCGGGCGAAGTCCGGGGCGTCGGCGCTACGGCTTGCCCTGCGCGGCAGGGTGCATGATCCGGCCGATGGCTTCGACCAGCCGCTCCCAGTTCGAGTGCTCGCGGGCGAGCTGACGGCGACCGGCGGGTGTGAGCCTGTAGTACTTCGCGCGGCGGTTGTTGTCCGAGGCGCCCCACTCGGCCACGATCCAGCGCTTCTGCTGCAGGCGCTGCAACGCGGGGTACAGCGAGCCGTGCTCGACCAGGAGCGCGTCGCCGGAGGTGTCCTGGATGAAGCGCGCGATCGCCTGGCCGTGCGCCGGTCCCCAGCGCAGCGTGCGCAGGATCAGCATGTCGAGCGTGCCCTGCAGGAGCGTGAGGCGTTCCTCGTCCGACATGGGTAGACACTCTACCCTAAGTCGGGTCGAATGTCTACCAGAAGATGGCTCACGGCTCACGGCTCAAGGCTCACGGCTCAAGGCACAGGGCTCAAGGCTCACGGAAGGCTCACGGCTCAGGGCTCAAGGCTCAAGGTTCACGACTCGAGGCTCAGGGCGCGCTCAGAGCTCCCGTCCCCGTTCCACGATCACCGACACGGCGGGGTGCTTGAGCCGCCGCTCGGCCGAGATGGCGTAGAACTGCTGGCGGACCGATTCGATCCGCCCGATTGGCACCACCCGGTACTGCCGCCGGATTTCCGGCTCGATTGCCGACGCGGCCGCGAACGCCCCGGCACCGTTCTCGCCGAACACCTTCATCAGCGCGAGATCGTCGAACTCGCCCACGACCGCCGGCCTGATGCCCGCCTGCTGCAGCCAGTCCTCGAGCTGGCGCCTCAGGACGCTGCCCTCGCCGGGCAGGAGAAACGGCTGCCCTGCCAGCGAGCCGGGGAAGCCGCGTCCGAGCCGGCGCGCCGCCGCGGGTGCCGCGAAAAAGGTCAGCCCGCACTCGCCGAGCAGGTGGTTGTAGGCGCGAACCCGGACGGTGGGCGGGACGGGCGTGTCCGACAGGACGACGTCCACTTCGTGGAGGGCGAGCTGGGCCAGCAGCTTCTCGGTTGAACCCTCCCGGCACACCACGCGGATGGGCCCGGGAAGGGCCAGCACCGGGGCGACCAGCCGATAGGCGATGAGCTTGCTGAGCGCGTCGGCCACGCCGACGACCAGGCGCGCGGGGCGGCCTTCGCCCCGGCCGTGCACGGTGTCCACCAGCTCGCGGCCCAGCGAGAAGATCTCGTCGGCGTAGCGGTACACCACCTGGCCGACATCGGTGGGCACCAGGCGGCGGCCCGTGCGGATGAACAGCCGCTCGCCGAGGGCCTTCTCGAGGGCGCGCACCTGGCTGCTGACGGTCGGCTGCGAGAGGCGCAGCCGCTCGGCGGCCCGGACGACGCCCCCCTCGCGGACGACGGTCCAGAAGTAGAGCAGGTGGTGATAGTTGAGCCAGAACGAAGGGAAGTCGGCGCTCATGGCAGGTGAAGGCTCCCGGGTCGCGCCGCGCCCGTCTCGCATTCGCGCGCGGCAGAGCTCGGCACGGCCGGGCGGCAGGCCCGGCATACATAGACAAGAGCTATGATACAGCAACAATCTTTGTATTTGTCTATGATACCGCCGCCCGGTATCCTCGGCGGATGGATCTGCTGTTCCCCTTCGCGCAGTACTGGTGGTTCTACGCCGCGTTCACCGCCGGAGTGCTCGTGCTGCTGGCGATCGACCTCGGCGTCTTCCACCGGCACGCGCACGTCGTCTCCTTCAAGGAGTCGCTGACCTGGTCGGCCGTGTGGGTCGCCCTCGCGCTCGCCTTCAACTACGGGCTCTTCCTCTACGCGCAGTCGAGATTCCCCGGCGAGGTGGCCACGCGCGTGGCGCTCGAGTTCCTGACGGGGTACCTGGTCGAGAAGTCGCTCGCCGTGGACAACGTCTTCGTCTTCGTCCTCGTGTTCAGCTACTTCGCGGTGCCCCTGAAGTACCAGCACCGGGTCCTGTTCTACGGGATCATCGGCGCGCTGGTCTTCCGGGCAGGGTTCATCGCGCTCGGCTCGGTGCTGATGCAGCACAAGGCCGTCGTCATCTTCTTCGGGGTCGTGCTCATCGTCTCGGGCATCAAGATGATGGGGGGGCCCAGGAAGTCGATCGAGCCGGGGAAGAACCCGCTGGTCCGCCTGTTCCGGCGCCTCGTGAGGGTGACCGAGGAGGCGCACGGCCCGTCGTTCTTCGTCCGGCTGGCCGGCCGGTGGCACGCCACGCCGCTCCTTGTCGCCCTCCTGTTCCTCGAGGCCTCCGACATCGTCTTCGCGGTCGACTCGGTGCCGGCGATCTTCGCGATTACCCGCGAGCCGATGCTGGTGTTCACCTCGAACGTGTTCGCCATCCTCGGCCTGCGGGCGATGTACTTCCTGCTGGCAGGAGCCATCGAGCGATTCCACCTGCTCAACTACGGCCTCGCGCTGATCCTCGTGTTCGTCGGGCTGAAGATGGTGTGGCTGAACGAGGCGTTCGGCGGGAAGTTCCCGATCGAGTGGTCGCTGGGGATCATCGCGGCGCTGCTCGCCGGGGCGATCGTCGCCTCGCTGGCCCGCCCGCGACCGGCGGAGGAGGCGCCTGGACTCGAGGCGCAAGACTCGTAGTCGTGACGCGAGGCAGGGCGGGGGCGAGGGGACAGGCGATGACGCCCAGAGGACAGGCGAGGACGCCCAGAGGACAGGCGAGGACGCCCAGAGGACAGGCGAGGACGCCTGTCCTACTGGATGCCGGGGTACCAGGCCCGGGCGTTCTCGAAGTAGATCTTCCGCAGCACCGGTGCGGGCAGCGCGAGGCCGCGGGTCTTGTAGCCGGGGCGCACGCGAGGCACCTCGACCTCGGCGTCGGTGGCGAAGTACTCGGCGTCGAGGCGGTAGTTGGCCTCGAGGCTGGCCAGCGCCTGCTCGACGTCCAGCGGCGCTCCCGGGCGGCGCCCGAAGGTGAAGTCGGTCCCGTAGAGGATCCGGTCCTGGTAGCGAAGGATGAACGCCCGGACTTTCTCCCGCGGCTGCACCTGGAAGTGGACGATTCGCGCGGCCAGGTCCACCGCGAGGTTCGGGAACCTCTCGAGCCGCTTCGCCACCTCGTCCACGTCGTACTCGAGGCTCGCCAGGTGGCAGCCGATGACCCGCAGCCCCGGGTGCCGCTCGAGGACGGCGTCGCGGGCCGCCACCTGCTTCTCGTAGGACGGGATGTCGGGGCGCAGGAAGCCGTGGTACTGCGGGTTGCGGGAGAAGTAGTTGCGATCGCTCTGGACCGTCATCTCCTCGACCGGCAGCCAGCAGTTGCGAGGCTCGCCGAGATGCGCGACGAGCGGCTTCTTCGCCGCGGCAGCGGCCTGGTACACGGGGTCGAGGCGGCGGTCGTCGGCCATGACGAACTGCCCACCGGCGTCCTTCAGCTCCATGCCGACGTCCTTCCAGATCTTCACGGCCACGGCGCCCTTTGCGAACCCGTCGGAGAGGGTCTTGCGCGCGGCGTCGGCCCACCCCGCACCGCCCCACCCGGACAGGTGGAAGGAAGTTGCCCAGCCGATTCGCGCGGGCGCCGCCCGATGGTATCCCTCCATCGATTCGATCTGGTGATCGAGCCGCGCAGCGTTCATGCCGCCGGTCGCGATGGTCAGCCAGCGCAAGTCGATCCGCTCGAGGAAGCGCACGAAGGCGTCGCGATCGGCGGAATCGACGGCGCCGAGGTGCGCGTGCGCGTCGATCTTCGGCATCCTCATCACCTGATCGGCCGTGAGGCGGGTTGCGTCCTGGACGGCCGCGGCGGCCGACCGCGCGCTGGAAAGCGTGGTCGGGACAGCGGGCGAAGGTTCGAACCCCGCGCGCGGGGCAGTTGCCGCGAGCACGAGCGGTACGAGCAGCAGCAGGCCGTTTCTCATGGGGCGGATTGTTGCTCCAGAAGGAGCGGCAGGTCAACGGACGGGCCGCACCGCGAAGGCCTCCGCCGGATTGGAGACGAGCAGCCGTCGCACCTCGTCGTTCGCGAAGCCGGCGCGGCGGAGGGCGGGCACCAGCGCGGTGTAGATCGCGTCGAACCCGCGAAACTGGCCGCCGTGCGGTTCCCCGGGGCTGTACCAGCCTGCGTCGTGCGAGACCAGGAGCCGGCCGAGCAGGCCGCGCGCCTTCAGCTCGACCGCGCGCGCCACGCACTCGGCGACCGACGGGGGAGCGACGTTGTCGATCTCGATCCACACTCCCTTGCGCGCGGCCTCGATGCGGCTCTCTGCCTGCCAGTCGTTCTGCGCGTGAACCCAGATGAAGGCGTCGTGGCGCACCCGCTCGGATGCCAGGACCTCGATCTGCTCGAGCGCTGCGCGCGTGTCGCCGGTGTGAGAGGCGATTGCGAGGCCCGTGCGGGCATGCGTGCGGGCTGCCGCCTGGATCAACTTCCGGTCGATCGCCGAGAGCGGGCCGGCGTCGACGCCCGTCTTGATGAACCCGGGGCGGATCCCCGTCCCCTCGATCCCGTTCTCCCACTCCGCCGCCCAGCGGCTGGCCAGGTCGTCGGCGCTCTCGTCGTACGCATGACGCGGCACGTACTGATCCTTGGCGGCGCCGTAGTACCCGGTGTTGGTCAGGAGGTGGAGCCCGGACTCCCTCGACAAGCGCTGCAGCAGCCGGACGTCCCGCCCCAGGTACGCGGGCGTGCACTCGACCAGGCCGCGGCATCCCAGCTCGTGGGCGCGCCGAAGGTAGGGAAGCGCGACCTGGTAGACCTCGTTCGCGTCGTACCGTTCAGGGGTGATCGTGTCGGCGCCGATGAAGTCCACCAGCACGTGCTCGTGACAGAGCGCGCTGCCGAACGCCTCAGGCTCGATCGGCCCGAGGACGGTCATCAGCCTCCCGGAGACCGGCGGCAGCGAGAACGCGGTTGCGGTTCGACCGAACAGGCTGGCGAGGGCCGTGCCGGAGGCGAGCAGGAAATCGCGGCGATGCATGGAGAGATCATACCCGGCGTGCCGCCGCTCACGGCCGGACGAACGAAAGCGAGGCGCGCTCCAAGTCTGCGCGCCTCGCGCGAGAGCCGGTCGTCCCGTCCGATCTACTTCTGCCCAGGCGCTCTCACCTGGACGCTCTCCGCGATCAGAACGGGACGATTCTCGTAGGACGAGAAGAAGTCGGCGTCGAGCCCGTAGTCGCTCCAGTCGGTGATGTTGTGCTCGCGCGCGATGTCGTCCTTCACGAACGGCCGGACCTTTCCGCGAACCTCGACCATCGAGTCCTTGTCCACGTTCGCCAGGTCCTTCTTGCTCAGGATGAGCAGCTTGTCGTCCACGTCGAGGACGCCCTTCTCCCGGATGTCGAACGCCCGCTTGCCGTGAACCTCGTTGACCTCGCCCGCGATGGTGACCGTCTGGTTGTAGAACTGCTCGGGGTTGTCAACGATGGCCTCCACGGTGGACATGGCGCCAGCCGTGCCAACCTGCTTCTGGCTGTGAGGAGCCTGCTGGGTCGGCTGGGACTGCTGGGCCGGCTGAGACTGCTGGGCTGCAACCGGCAGCGCCAATACCGCCGCCAGCGCGACCGCTCCAAGTACCTTCATCATGTTCCTCTCCTTTTCTCTCTGATTGCGTTTCACGCCTCAACGGACCGGTTCACTTCAATCGACGTACCAGGGGCTCAATGCCACGGAGAACAAGGGCATGGACTGATGAACCAGAGCCAAACACAATCCGATGGGCGAAAGGACGAGGTTCGTGCACGAGTTGCAACCGCCGACACCGGTCCCCGCTGGTTCACTGTTTCGCGGGGACCGGTGGGCGCGGCGTTGCTACCTCTTCTGTTCGAGCTGGCGCCGCAGCTGCTCGACGTGGCGCTGAATCGCCTGCAGGTCGTCGCGGGAAATCGAAACCGCCTCGGACGGGCTGCCCGAGGTTCCGACCTCACGTCCCTCGAGCAGTGTCTGCACCGTTCGGGCTATGCGGTCGAGACGCTCTTCAGCATCGGCCCTGCCGGCGGCCCGGCGGTCATCGCTCCCGGCGAGGTACGCACGCTGCGCCTCCCCGCTGTACTGCTGCCGCATGCCATCCGCGCCGACGAGGAACACCGTGCCGGATGCCTCCGCCTCCTCTGATGCCAGCACGTACTGCTCGGTCGCCTCGGCGATCTGCCTCGCCTGCTTCTCCGGATACACGAAGAGGTGGCCGGTCTCCTCGCCCGGATAGAACCACGACTTGATGGCCGGGGGCTGGTCACCGCGTGTTCCGACGAAGCTCACCTTCACGCCGCTGGCGTCCTCGGATTCGGGACGGCGGATGGGCAGCGTCACCGTGGTCGCGAGTGCCGGCCCGCCGTCAGGCTTGCGGATCTCGACCGACCGCGCCGGCTGCCCGGGGTCGATCAGCTGAAAGACGTACCGGCCTGGCGGCAACACCGCTCCCGGAACCTGGACCGGGCTGTCGAACGTGAAGATGGTGCGGTTCTCGAACTCCTGAGCCTGAACGACCGGCGCCGGTGCAAACCACATCAGCCCCGCGGCCAGCGCCGCCAGCGGCAGGGCATGAATTGCGCTCCGGCTTGCTCTCTCTGCACTACTCGTCATCACACCTCCCTGTGGTGGATTGCCTTCTCTCTCTCTTCTGGATCGTTAGCAAAACCCTTTCCGGCAGGAATCTCGGGGGGAAGGCAGACTGGGCAGGATGTGTGGGGCGCTCGCGGGGTGCCGCGCGCGATGCATGCCGATTCCGGGCTGATTCGACCTGATCGTCTTACGCGCCGTGACGCCTGAGCCTCTCGACGATCTCCTGGAACTCCCTCTCCTGTCGCAGCGGCGCGAAGGCGGGCTCGGCGTCGATCGCGGCCCCGTCGTCGAAGCCCTTCTTGACGGCGCTCCGAAGCGCGTCGATCGCTGCACCCTTCTTCCCGTCGAGAGCGAGAGCACGCGCACGTTGATAGTCAACCGCCGCATCGGCGGGCCGGATGCGCGCCATCAGCGAAAGGCGTTCGGCGGCCCGCGCCGGCCGCCCGGCCTCGATGTCGCGCGCGTTCTCCTCGTTCATCCAGCTCCACGACGATACCAAGACACGCCTGGCCGCCATCCGCCCTGCGTCACGTCGGGGCCGCTCGGCCTGCGCCCGCATCTCCTCCACCGTCCGCAGAAGCTCCTGCATCGCCAGCGTCCGGTCCTCGCCCTCGAGCGCGTCGATCACGACGCGCGCAAAGCGCTCCTTCGCCGCCTTCTCACGCGGCATCGAGTCGGCTTCCTCCTTCACCGCGGATCGCACCTCGGGCAGCGCCCGCAGCTCGCGGGCCTTGCGCTCGAACGGCGCCACGTCGCGCAGGCCGGCCATCATCGCCGCCAGGGCAGAGTAGCGGCGGTACGCTTCGACCGCGCGTCCCGCTTGCTCTTCGGCAGCCGCCTCGCCGGACGCTCGCGCGAGAATCCGGTCGATCAGGGTGTCGTCCGCCCCGCGGCTTCTCGTGCGGATCGCCTGGATCTCCATCCACTCGATCGCGCGGACGCAGAATTCCGGCGAGGGCCAGGAAT
>DAOPQX010000140.1:0-8593 GCA_035348395.1 Vicinamibacterales bacterium
GGTCTTGCGCCGGTGCGACTCCAGCCAGGCACACGAGAGCGGCGGCGACGCCAAGCGCCGTGGCCAGTGGGCGAACGAGTGTCGGGTTCCGCATTCGTTGATCTCCAGTGACGACAAGGGCGGCAGTCGCGGCGCGAGGGGGCCGGACCGAAACTTGTACTCGTTTTCGGCGGGGCGCCGCAACCACCGTCCGCGCACCGCTGGCGCCGAAGTTGCACAGCCTAGAGGATCGCCAAGATGCCCTCGCCGACCGCCGCCGTGCCGCGGCCTCGAGAACGGCTCGTGATCCAGCCGCCCGGCCGCGTCGGCTCGGGTCTGGCCGGCCACCTGCGCTCTCTGCCCCGGTACGCGGAACTGCTCTACGTGCTGACGGCGCACAGGGTTCGGGTCAGGTACAAGCAGTCGGCGCTCGGCCTCCTCTGGGCGGTCCTGCAGCCGCTGCTGCTGATGCTCATCTTCACCATGATCTACGCGCTGATCGCGTCCCGGATGTCGAGCGGAGGGCTGCCGTACTCCCTCTTCGTCTACGCGGCCATCCTTCCCTGGACCTTCTTCTCGACCTCGGTGGGCAATGCCACCGGCAGCCTGGTCGGCCACTCGAACCTGGTGACGAAGGTCTGGTTTCCGCGCGAATTGCTCCCCATCTCCTACGTCACGGCGGCTGTCTTCGACCTCGCGGTCGCCTCGATCCTTCTCTTCGGGCTGATGGCGTGGCACGGCGTGGCGCTCGCGCCACTCGCGTGGCTGGCGTTGCCGATTGTCGCGCTCATCGCACTGCTGGCGCTGGCGATCGGACTGCTCGCAGCCGCGATCCAGGTACGATTCCGCGACATCGGCCTGGCGATTCCTCTCCTGCTCCAGGTCTGGATGTTCCTGAGCCCGGTCATCTACCCCTTCGAGCAGGTTCCGGACCGGTTCAAGGGCCTCTACTCGCTGAACCCGATGGCGGGGCTGATCGACGGGTTCCGGCGAGTCACCGTGCAGGGCCAGGCGCCCGACTGGGCCCTGCTCTCGACCTCGGCGGTGATCGTCGCCCTGCTGCTGCCCTCGTCCTACATGTTCTTCAAGTGGGTGGACGCCACGCTTGCCGACCGGATGTGACGATGGCCGACCTCGTCGTCTCGCACCTGTCGAAGCGGTATCGGATCGCCGGCGAGCGGCGCGCCCCGGGTGGCTGGCTCGACCGGGCGCGCGCCGTCCTGCGAGGGACGGCTCACGATTTCTGGGCCCTGCACGACGTGTCGTTCGAGGTCGCGCGCGGCGAGACCTTCGGCATCATCGGCCGGAACGGCGCCGGCAAGAGCACGCTGCTCAAGATCCTGTCGCGCGTCACGGCGCCGACCGAGGGCGAGGTGCGGATTCTCGGACGGCTGGCGGCGCTGATCGAGCTCGGATCGGGCTTCCACCCCGAGCTGACGGGGCGCGAGAACGTCTTCCTGAACGGCGCGATCCTCGGCATGCGGCGGCGCGAGGTGGCCGCCAAGCTCGACCAGATCGTCGAGTTCGCGGGTGTCCGCGAGTTCATCGACGTGCCGGTCAAGTGGTACTCGTCGGGGATGTACGTCCGCCTGGGGTTCGCGATCGCGGCTCACCTCGAAATGGACATCCTGCTCGTGGACGAGGTTCTCGCGGTCGGCGACGCGGCGTTCCAGGCCCGGTGCTTCTCGCGCATCGCCGAGCTGAAGCGGGAGGGAGCCACGATCGTGATCATCTCGCACGACCTGGCGGCGATCGAGCGGCTGTGCGGCCGGGCACTGCTGCTCGATCGGGGCCGCGTGCGCCGCCTCGGACTGGCGCGAGACGTGGTAGCGGCCTACCAGCGTGCGGTCGAGGGACAGCCGCTCGAGGAGGCCGAGGCCCCGCCCTCCCGTGACGTCGTGATCGCGGCCATCGAGATCCTGGACGGAGGAGGCACGGTCACGCACCGCGCCACCACCGGCGAGCCGGTTCGCATCCGGATCCCCTACGCCACCGCGCGCGAGGTGCGTGCGCCGCGATTCGAGCTGTCCTTCTATTCCTTCGACGACGGGCTGCTGCAGAGCCAGTGCCTGGGTACCGCTGGAGGAGGGATGGGCGACCTCGCGCCGGGAGACGGCTGGGCCGAGTTCGAAATCGGCGCTCTCGGCCTCCAGCCCGGCGTGTACACGCTCGGCGCGACGATCACCGAGCGCGACGCGCCGCGTCCTTGTGCCTGGCTGTACGGGCGCTCGACGCTCTACGTGGAGGACGGCCCGGGGGTGGCGGGCAGGTTCTTCATGCCCTCGGCCTTCACGTTGCGCGCGCCCGCCGCTCGGGCGAGCGATGCCGGCGAAGCGGGATCCCATGCGCGGTGAGGCCGAGTCGCCCGTCTCGGTCGTCATCCCGTGCTACAACCAGGCGCGGTATCTCCCCGAGGCGATCGAGAGCGCGCTAACCCAGACGGCCGGCCGGCCCGAGGTCATCGTCGTGAACGACGGCTCGACCGAGCCGGTCGACCTCGTCGTGGCCCGGTACCCGGGCGTGCACCTGATCGTGCAGCCGAACAGCGGCGTGGCGGCGGCCCGCAACACCGGGCTGTGCATGGCCTCTCGGCCGCTCGTGATCTTCCTGGACGCCGACGACCGGCTCACGCCCGAAGCGGTCGCCACGGGCCTGGCGGTGCTCGAATCACGCCCCGAGGCCGCCGGGGCCATCGGGCTCTGCCGCGTGATCGACCCAGAGGGCCGGCCCCGCCCGTTTCGCCAACAGCCGCCGATCGCGGGGGAGCCCTACGCGGCGCTGCTCCGTTCGAACTTCGTCTGGATGCCTGCCGAGGGGATCTACCGGCGCGAGGCGCTCTTGCGAATCGGTGGGTTCGACCCGTCGAACCCGGCCGCAGCCGACTACGATCTGTATCTGCGCCTCGCCCGGGAGTACGCGCTGGCCGTCCACCGGAACGTGGTGGCCGAGTACCGCGTCCACGACGCCAACATGTCGGCAAACGGCCTGCTCATGCTGAGGTCCACGCTGTGCGTGCTCGAGCGCCAGTGGCCGTACGCCCGGCAGCGGCCCGAGCACCGGGCGGCGTATGCCGAGGGCAACCGCTTCTGGCGCGATTTCTACGGCGACCGGGTCGTGGAGGAGATCCGCGCGTCGCTGAAGACGGCGGGGCGGCGGCGGCGGGCCGTCAGGTGGGCGCTCGCGCTGCTGCGGCATCACCCGCGAGCGGTCGCTGTCCAGCTGTTCCGGAAGCTCCGGAACAGCGTCCGCCGCCTGGTGAACCCCGTCAGCGCGGGTTGAAGGGACCGCGCGGCAAAGGGCCCGAGGTGACGAGCCGGCCACCGTGCTGCTCGACGCCAATCTCCCCGGCCCGGCCCAGGGACGCGAGCAACGGCGGTGCGAGCGTCTGGGCGAGGGCCGCCCGCAGGTGAACTCCGCGCAACGGCTCGGCGCCGGGCCACGGCGAAATCATGCCGACCGTCTCGTCGCGATGAAACACGGCAATCGCGTCGGGGCGCACGGACTCCACGCACCGCTCGGCAGGACTCAGCCCCTTGCAGAGATCCACTCGCAGCCAAAGCCAGGCGCGGCCGTCGGCCCGAGCCGTCCCGTGCACGAGCGCGGCAAGCGCGCCCAGGGTGCCAACCTCGGATGCGATCCCTTGCCAGTAGGCAAGCTCGAGCAGCTGGTAGAGCCGCACGTGCCACCGCCCCCGCATCCGTGCCGCCTCGAAGAGATCGAGCGATCGTCGAAGCCCCGTCGCCAGGGCGGAGGCGGCGCGCCGCCGCGTAAAGGGCAGTTTCCGAAAGCCCCGAGGCACCGGTCCGTGCGAGCCGACGGTGGCCCCGAGTGGAAGCGCCTGCAGCAGCTCCGGATGCTTCCGGATGATGGCCACGTCGGCCCGGCCTTCGGCCCGCTTCCGTTCGAGCGCCCGCTCGAGCGTCGTCACCTCGTGGTGGATCCCCTGGGCCGCCTCGCAGAACGCCAGTTGGGCGCCTGCCCCGATTGCGCGCGCCCCCAGCTCGTAGTCCTCACGGCAGGCGAGCGAGACGTCGAAAGCGCCGGCGCGGCGGAAGAGTGCGGCGTCGATTGCGCAGTTGCCCGTCAGCACGTCGCGGAAGGTGAAACGATGGCCGGGCCGCCGCATCTCCGCGAACATCGTCTCCCACCAGTTGCGGAGGGTTGCCGCGAAGAAACCGGTCGCCGCCGCCGGGAGAGCGGGCAGATAGCCCACCGTCAGGGAAGCGCCGCGGCGGTGCGCTTCCAGGTGCGCGCGCACGAGCGCCGGCGACGCTTCGATGTCGTCGTCGAGAAACAGCAGCAGCGGCGCACGGGCCGCGGCGGCCCCCGTGTTTCGAGCGGCAGACGCGCCTCGTCCGCCGTTCGAAACGACGCGCAGGGCGAGCTTCCTCTCGACGTCCGCCGGCGCGACCGGCAGTTCGCCGCTCCCGTCGTTCACGACCACGACCTCGAAATCGGCGGCCGGCACGTCCTGCCGGGTGAGCGAGTGAAGGGCGCGAGCGAGCGCCACGGGGCGATCGCGCGTGGGGATCACGATCGTGACAGCGGGAGGGAAACCCTTCATCGGCGTCGCAGCGCCGCCTGGCGGCGTGACGCGAGGTAGGCGAATGGCCCGGCCAGGCAGCCGCGCCATTCAGCGGCGAGGAGGCTGAGCGGCATCCGCCGGGGGCGGCCCGCGAGCGCGCGAGCCAGCTCGGGGACCTGGCCGTAGCGAAGCCACGCCGCCGCCTGTTTGAAAACGCCGTACTCTCGCCCTTCCACGAGCGCCCTGGTCCACATCGCGTAGACGCCCGTGCCGTAGCCGCGCAGCGTCTCGCGCAGCTCTTCCATGCTCCGCCGGTGGCGGTGCCAGCTGAGTGCCGCCGGGTCGTAGACGATCCGAAAGCCTGCGGCGAGAATGCGCGAGAACATCTCGTGGTCGCCGCCCGATCGCGTCGGAGTGCCCCCGTCGAGCGCCTCGTCGAACTCGCCGACCAGGTCGAGAGCCGAGCGCCGCAGCGCCATGTTAGCGCCGGCACCCACCCGCCCGACGGCGAGCGGGCTCGACCGTACGGCGTCGAACACGCGCCGTTCGAAGCCCCGGCCGAATGGGGAGTAGGCCTCGAACAGCTCCTGGGCCTCGGTCTCCAGCTCGACCGGCATCGTGAGGCCAGTCACGCAGAGGACCCGCGGGTCGTCGAAATTGCGCACCAGCGCCGCGAGCCACTCGCGATCGACGATCGCGTCGTCGTCGGTGAACGCCACGAGATCGTGGCGCGCCTCCCGGACCGCCCGGTTGCGGGCCGCGTTGAGGCCGCCCTCGTCCTGGCGAACGTAGCGGACACCGGGGAAGCGCTCGACCGTTTCCCGGGTCCGGGGGGTTGACGGACGGTTGTCCACCACGACGACGTCGAGAGGTTGCTGGGGAAGGGCGGACACCGCGTTCAGGCAGCGCGCGAGGTCCTCGGGACGTTCGCGCGTGCACACGGCCACGGTCGCCGCGCGGGGCCCTGGCGCAGGCTCCGCCTCGTCCCAGCCCAGGCCGTCGCGCAGCCACACCGTCCAGAAACCCGGCCCGGCCCATTGGGCGAGTGTGCGCTCGAGCCGTTCCGCCTCGATCGCCCCGTTCTCGACGGGCAGCGTCAACTGGCCCACCGGCCGCCCCGCCCATCGAAGCAGCACCAGGGCGCGCGGCTGGCCGCCGGGCACCCGAAGGCCGGGAGATCGATGTTTCAGCTCCAGGTCGATGACAGCCGTGGCCATCTGCGCAGAATTCGCCACGTTCAATGCAAGAGCTCTGCCGCCACTGTGTGAGGAGTGGCACAGGCGTCTCGCCTGTGTGAGCAGTACCCCGCCTGTGTGAGGAGTGGGACGGCCCTCCCGGCCGGCGTTCAGGCCATCCCCGGCGGTACGTCTCCTGCAGGAGAGGCGGGAGGAGGAGGTGACATGCTGTTTACGATCGCCGCGATCCTGTTAGTGCTGTGGCTTCTCGGTTTCGCGACCGGATCGGTCGGGAGCATCATCCACATCGTGCTGGTGATTGCGCTCGTGCTGTTCCTGGTCGGGTTGGTCAGTGGCCGCCGCACGGTTGTCTGAGCGAGGCGGGGTCGTCCGCAGCGACGTTCCGCGCGCGCGCCCCCCGCTGCGGACCGGGGTAAGGTCCCTGGCCCTCGCCCTCCCGAGTGGGAAGCGAGGTTCCAGGGACCGGTCGAGCCTTACCTGCCCGATACTCTCACCCTCGCCAGCATGACGGCCGACGCGCCGGCCGTCCCGTCGTACATCCGCACGAAGCGTTGCGGCTCCGGTGCCTGGTAGGTTTCGAGGTTCCGCGCCCAGCGGAAGCCCACCGGCTGGTACCACAGTTCGGCCTCGACGGTGAAAGGTCCCTGCGCTCCGCCCAGGTCCACGGCCAGCCGCACCCGGTCGGATCCGCCCTGGAAGTCCTCGTCTGCTGATGCCGGCCCACGTACGGCGATGTCCGGGACCGCGGTCGCCTTGTCGAAGCCGCGGGGGAGGATCCGGTTGTCCTTCAGGTACCGCACCCCCTTCAGCAGCCCGGTCGTGACGGCACCGGCTTGGTCGGCCATGATCGCCTCGTAGATCTGCACCTCGCCGCCGGCGGTGATCTCACGGTAGTGGGGCTCGTAGCGCAAGGGATCGGCGTCGTTGTCGTTGCCGCGGATGGCGCCGCTCGTCTCGAGCGCACCCGACTCGAACACCATGCGGCCACCCTCGTCGCGGACCGTGAGGTGCAGCCACGCCCGTCGCGAGGGATACGCGGTCGGCAGCTTGTGCCCGCCGAGGTTCTCGACGACCACCTCGGTCTTCAGCCGGCCGTCGGCGATTTCGATCGGGCCGACGGCAAGAGTGGCGGCCTCGGTCACCAGGTAGTCGGCCGCTCGACGGCTGGCCGCGTCGAGTTCCTGGGGCAGGGCTGCGACGCCCAGGTACGCCGCGTAGCGGTTCAGGAGACGGGGCGTGAAGAAGTTGGCACCGCGGAACTCGTGCCGCGAGAGGCTGGGGCGCATCTCGCCCAGGGTGGAACTGATGGACAACGGCCCCTTGACGGTGGGCATGTGGCACGACTGGCAGGTGCGCTGCCCGGCGAACGCGCTGTGCCGCCATTCGAGGTACGGGACCTGCTCGGGAAGCTCGCCAATCACCTCGCCGTTCTTGCCCAGCGCGTGCGTGTACAGCGTGTGGCACGTGGCGCACATCTCCGACGTGTTCAGGTGATCGGCACGGGTGGGCGTGAACTCCGCTGAGGAACGCATCAGCGCCGCCATGCCCGGCTTGACGTCGAAGGGTCCGTAGACGGCCCGCTGCCCGTACGGCACGGCGGCATCGACGACGTAGCCGCCCGTGAAGCTGTCGCGGGTCCCCAGCTTCTCCGGCATCACCTGGTGGCAGACGGTGCACGAGACGCCGTCGGCCGCGAGCAGGTTGTCGGGCGTCTGCCCGCTCCCGATCGGCAGGTGCGCGAACACCGACCCCCGGCCGCCCGCGACGCGGGCGGCGTAGTTGGTCATCGGCATGTGGCAGATCGAACACTCGTGTTCGATCTGCGCCTGGGCGTCTGGATGGTCGAGGATCTCCCGCCGCACGGCGCCGTGCCAGTAGGGATCGCGCGACGCGTTCGCCATGATCGACGCCCGCCACTCCGTGCCGATGGAGACGTCCTCGCCGCCTGGTCCCGTCAGCTGGTTGTGGCACGACTGGCAGCCGTCGGAGGTGCGGAACAGGTCGGATGCCGGACGGGGAGGGCGGGTGGGGGCCTGCCCCAAGAGGAGCGGCGTGCCGGCCAGGAGGAAGGCGAGGCTGGTGATGAGCATCGAGCGGTGCATAGGTCTCCTCCCTCCTACCACCCACCGAACAAGGGGCCGTCGAACCAGTCCCAGAGCAGGTAGAAGAGCAGCTGCGTGCGGCGGCCCTCGCGGTGGTTGACCGGCACGCGCACACCGACGTTGGCCATGATGTGCTGACGCGTGCTGAGCGTGACCTGCATCTGCGGCACGAGGTCCCAGTGCGTGGACCGGCCCTCCTCCAGCTCGCGGAACCCGATGATCTCGACCATCGGCGACCAGGTCCGGCCGAACACGTTCTGGCTGATGCTCTTGCCCAGCGTGGTGCGCCAGAAGGCTTCCTTCGCCGCCTTCCCCGAGTTGCTCGGGACCTCGATGCCGCCCTGGAACTGCACGAACCCGTCGCCCGGGAGGATCTGCCCGAAGGTGACGAAGGGCTCGAAGACGGTGTAGCCCTTGCCAAAGCCGTCCTTCTCGTCGCCCGTCGGAAGCACGACCTCCCCGGTGACGCTGAAGATCGTGCCCTTGCGGTGGTCGTGGAAGAGCGAGCGCTTGAAGCCGAACGCCACGTCGCCGATGCCGTTCACCCAGCCCGCCCCCGAGTCCTTGAAGCCGTACGGCAGGACGATCTCGACCTGGCTGCGCGGGCCGATGCGCTTCTCGTAGACCAGCTTGTTGGCGACCGAGGTCCCGCCCCTCGGAGTGATGGCCGTGGTGATCACCGCCTCGTCCTCGGGGAACGCCTTCTCGGTGACGATCGGGCGCGGGAGGTTGAGCTCGCCCCGAGGCCACGCTTCGTCGGCACAGAATCCGCGCACGTGCGTCAACGCCGC
>DAOPQX010000141.1:0-8579 GCA_035348395.1 Vicinamibacterales bacterium
CCGCAACCGTCGCCGGGTTGTCAGCCCTCGAGGCGATCGGCGCCGGCGGGGAAGAGGCGATCGCCCTCGGGCCACGCCAGCTGGGCGCGCTTCGCGCCCTGGCCGCCGCGCCGGACGGGCTGGCGGTGCCGGCGCTGCGTGAGCACGGCGCGGGCGCCGACGTGGTGCAGCGGCTGGCGGCGCGCGGGCTCGTCTCCATCCGAGAAGAGCGGCTCGACCGCGACCCGTTCGCCGCGTCGGCGTGGACGCACGGCCCCAATGCAGGGACGCCGCGGGGGAGCGTGGCCCTCACCGGCGAGCAGTCTGACGCGCTCGCGCGGCTCGGCTCGCTCGCGCGGCAGCGCGCCTTCGCGGTAGCGCTGCTGCACGGCGTGACGGGCAGCGGCAAGACGGAGATCTACCTGAGGCTGGCCTCGGAAGTGGTGGCCGCCGGGCGCTCGGCGCTGGTACTGGTGCCGGAAATTGGCCTCACCCCGGCGCTGGCCGGCGTGTTCGCCGCGGCGTTCGGCGGGCGGGTGGCGATCCAGCACAGCGGGCTGTCGGACGGCGAGCGTCACGATCAGTGGCACCGGATCCAGAGGGGCGAGGTGGACGTGGTGGTGGGCACCCGGTCGGCGGTCTTCGCGCCGCTGCCGTCGCCCGGCCTGATCGTGGTGGACGAGGAGCACGACGCCTCCTACAAGCAGGAGGAAGCGCCGCGGTACCACGGCCGCGACGTCGCCGTGATGCGCGGCAAGCGCGAGGGGGCGCTCGTGGTGCTCGGCTCGGCGACGCCGTCGCTCGAGAGCTACCACAACGCCCGCGCCGGGCGGTACGAGCTGATCACGCTCGAGCGCCGCGTGCTCGACCGGCCGCTCGCGGCGGTGTCGCTGGTGAACATGCGCGAGGAGTACGCGCTGCGCGGCCCCGAGGCGATCCTGAGCCAACGGCTCGTCGAGGCCATCGGCGACCGGCTGCAGCGCCGCGAGCAGGTGCTCGTGCTGCTGAACCGCCGCGGGTACGCCACCGCCATCCTCTGCCGCCAGTGCGCCGGCACCATCGACTGCCCGAACTGCAGCGTCTCGCTGACGATCCACGTCGGTGCACGCGGCGCCCGGCGCGGCCGCTGCCACTACTGCAACTACTCGGCGGCGATCCCGGCTGCCTGCCCGTCGTGCGCCGCCCCCTACCTCGAGCAGGCCGGGTTCGGCACCGAGCGGGTGGAGCGCGAGGTGCTGGCCGCCTTCCCGTCCTCACGCGTGGCACGCTTCGATCGCGACACGATCCGGAGGCGCGGCGCCGCCGTCGCGATGCTCGAACGCTTCGGCGCGGGCGAGATCGACGTGCTCGTGGGCACGCAGATGATCGCCAAGGGACACGACTTCCCGCGCGTGACGCTGGTGGGCGTGGTGTCGGCCGACGTGGGCCTCGGCCTCGCCGACTTCCGGGCGCCCGAGCGGACCTTCCAGCTGCTGACGCAGGTGGTGGGACGGGCCGGCCGGGGCGAGGTCGGCGGCGAGGCGATCATCCAGACGCTCCACCCGGAGCACTACGGCATCCGGCACGCCTGCCGGCAGGACTACCCGGCGTTCTTCGAGGAGGAGCTGGCCTTTCGGCGGGCGATGCGCTACCCGCCGTTCGTCGCCCTCACCAACGGCATCGTGCGCGGCCCCAGCCTTGCGGCAGCGATGCACGACGCGGGCAGGCTGGTGCGAGGCCTGCGCGAGCAGCCCGGCGGCTCGAGCTTCCAGGTGCTCGGCCCGGCGCCGGCGCCCTTCGTGAAACTGCGCGGCGAGCACCGGGCGCAGTTCTTCATCAAGGGCGCCAACCGGCGTGCGATGCGCGAGGCGGTCCGCGCCGTCGTCGAAGCCCACCCCGACCTCCGCCGCCGGCTGTCGATCGATGTCGATCCGGCCACGGTGCTCTGACCGCCCCCTAGCTCCTAGCCCCTAGCCCCTAGCCCCTAGCCCCTAGCTCCTAGCCCCTAGCCCCTAGCCCCTAGCCCCTAGCTAACGCTTCACCGCCTCGTAGATGGTGCTGGCGCCGCCGCCGATGGCCGCCCCGATGAGCGCGCCCTTCTTGCCGGCGACGATTCCCCCGACGCCGGCGCCCGCGGCGGTCGATCCACCGATGATGAGCGCCGTCTTCTTCCAGCTGCGCCGTGGCTTCTCCACCTGCCGGGTGGGCGCGGACGCCCGGTAGGTCTCGGCAGTCCTCACGACGCGGGGCGCGGTCACGATGTCATCGTCGGCGGCCATCCGCACCTGCGGAGCGGCGTAGGCAGGCTGGGCGGCCGCGTACGCCGCCGCGCTTCCCGCCACGCCGACGCAGTCGACCTGCGACGCCGGCTGCCCGTTGGCAAGCGTCACCTGTCGCACGAGCGCCTGCTGGCCGGGGCCGCAGTTGACGAGCATCGGTGCCTGCGTTGCCTCGGCAGCCTGCAGGCCGGTCGCGGCGACGGCCGCCACCGCTCCAGGCTGCGCCAGCCCGTTCGCCTGCGGCATGCGCGCCAGGCTCTCGGCCTGCCCCGCCACGCCGCTCGACGGGGAACGCATCCCGAGGCCGAACACCATCAGGCCGATCGTCAGAACCGCAATCAGGGCTCCGGTCCACGCCTTCATGACATCCCCCCTTGGTCTGGCGCCGCCGCCCCGATGGCCGCGACGCGTTACCCCCCAGGGAACAAGGACGATGCCAGCGGCAAATCACCCTGATTCGAGCGATTTTCCTCCAGACTTCGCCCGCCGGCGCCCCGCGGCACCGACAGGCCGTCACCTGCAGGGGTCAGCCGTCCCCGCTCGCTGTCCCTACCTCGGCCCCGCGGGCAACCTTCCCCCGAGCAGCGTCTTCACCCAGTAATCGTGCGCGACGCGCGAGTAGTGCGGGCGTTGCGCGGCCTGGATGCCGTGCCGGCTGTCGGGGTAGAGCATCAGCTCGAACGGTTTGTTCGCAGTGGTCAGGTAGTCGACCACCTGCATCGAGTTCTGCAGGTGCACGTTGTCGTCGATCGTGCCGTGCGTGATCAGCAGGCCGCCCTTGTAGCGATCGCCGTAGGTCAGGACGGCGCCCGTCCGATAGCCCTCGGGGTTCTCCTCGGGCGTGTCCATGTAGCGCTCGGTGTAGACCGTGTCGTAGAGCCGCCAGTCGCTGACCGACGAACCCGCCTGGCCGAAGTTGAAGTGACCGGCGCCGTGGAACAGCGCCATCATCGTCGTGTACCCGCCGTAGCTCCCGCCCTCGATCCCGATCCGGTCCTTTGCGACGAACGGCTTCGCGCGCAGCCACTTCGCCGCCGTGACCAGGTCGATCATCTCCCACTTCCCCAGGTTCCGGTGCATCAGGGCGACGCCCTTCTTGCCGAAGGCGCCGCCGCCGCGGTGATCGACGCCGATCGTGATGACGCCTCGCTGCGCCCAGTAGTGGCTGCGCAGCCCGAGCCAGGCGTTCCGGACGGTGCCGGCGTCGGGGCCGCCGTAGATTGAAAAGACCACGGGGTACTGCTTCCTCGGATCGAAGTCGGGCGGCAGCACCCAGTAGGCGGGCAGCTGGAACGCCCCGTCCTCGGACGAAATCGTGAACAGCTCGGCCTTCCCCCAGGCGTAACGCGCCGCCTCGGGGGTCCAGGCGTCGCCGAGCTTGCGCACCAGCGTCCCGTCGCCGCGATAGAGGGCCATCGCCGGGGCGGTCGAGATCGAGCTGAACGTGTCGACGAAGTACTTGCCGCCTGGCGCGACGCGCACCGAGTGCGCGCCAGGCTCCTTGGTGAGCTGCTGAAGCCCGCTGCCGTCGAGCCGGACTCGCATGAGGTGCGTGTCCCACGGCTTGCCGTACCGTGCGACGAAGTACACCCAGCCACCCGCCTCGTCCACCGCGGCGATGCCCTGGACGCGCCACTCGCCGCTGGTGAGCCGCTGCCTGAGGGTGCCGTCGGTCCGGTGGTAGTAAAGGTGGTCCCACCCGTCCACCGTGCTCCGCAGCAGGAAGCCCGAGCCGTCCTGGAAGTGGTACAAGTCCTCGAAGAACTCCACCCACGCCGGCTGCTTCTCCTCGAAGATCTGCACCTTCTTCCCGGTCGCCGGGTCGCAGTTGTAGAACCTGATCACGTCCTGGCCGCGGTTCATCCACTGCACCGTCAGGGTCTTGCCGTCCTTCGTCCAGAACGGCCACGCGATGTAGTGGTCGGCCTTCTCCTCGAAGTCCATCCAGACGACGCCGCCGTCGGCTACCGGGACGACGCCCATGCGCACCCAGGGGTTCGGATCGCCGGCCTTGGGGTAGCGCTGCCGCTCGAGCTCGCCGTGCTGGCCGTCGGCGCGGTAGATCGGGAACACGGGCACCGGCGAGTCGTCGAAGCGCATGAACGCGAGCCTCGTGCTGTCGGGCGACCACCAGAATGCCGCGGAATTGGTGGCGCGGCCGAGGATCTCCTCCATGTAGACCCACGACGCCCACCCGTTGTAGACGGTGTCGCTGCCGTCGTTCGTGTACTGGTGCTCGACCGCGTTCACCAGGTCGTACGCGAAGAGGTCGTTGGTTCGCGTGTAGGCGACCCATCTCCCGTCGGGCGAGAAGCGGGGGTTCCTCTCGTCGGCCAGCGTCGCGGTCAGCCGGCGGAAGCGCTTCGCCGCCGCGTCGTAGTGATAGAGGTCGCCGCCCTGCAGGAACACGAAGGCCGACAGGTCGGGCATCGTCGCCGCGGCCGCCTGCGCTTCGAACCCCGCAGGCAGGGCCTTCTGAACCTCGCTGTAGTCGCGATACAGCCGGGCTGAGCTGTCCTCGGCTCCAACGGCGTAGACCTTGCGCTGCCTGTCGGACGGGTCCTCTCGCGCCTCGAGGAAGTGGTCGGCGTCGGCCCAGCCCATGATCTCCGGCAGCGGGGCGAGCACCGACGAGGCCGGCTTCGCGCCTTCGGCGGGCCGCGCCGGAACGCTGAACACCTGGTCGTAGGTGAACCAGACCTTCTTCCCGCCGGCGCGCTCCTGGCCGGCCGCACCGGTTGCCGCCGCCGCGCCGACACCGCAAGAAAGTAGCAGGATGGCAATCCGCACGCGTCGCATTCCGATCATCGACACCTCCGAAATCACCCTCTATCCAGGGGTGCTGTCCAGGCTCTGCCAGATGTACCAGCTCGCCACCGACCTGTAAGGACGCCACTTCTCCCCGAGGCGCAGCACGCGCGCGGGCGAGGGACGCGTGCGCAGGCCGTAGGCCCTCTGGATGCCGCGGAGAATCCCCACGTCGTCCACCGGCAGGATGTCGGGCCGCCGGAGCTGGAAGATGAGGATCATCTCGGCCGTCCAGCGGCCGATCCCCTTCACCGCGGTGAGCGTGGCCAGCACCTCTTCGTCGGACATCGCGTCGAGGCGGTCGAGCGGGAGCTCGCCGCTCAGCACGCGGCCGCAGAGATCGCGCAGGTAGCAGGCCTTCGGCCGGCTGAGGCCGACCTCCCTCAGCTGTTCGGCCGGAACGGCGAGGATGGCCGCCGGCTGGGGGAAGCCGTCGCCGGGGAACAACCCCAGGAAGCGCGTGTAGATCGTGTCCGCGGCCTTGACGGAGAGTTGTTGCGAGACCAGCGCCCTGGTCAGCGCCTGCAGAACCGGCCCTTTGCCGGCGACACCAAGGCGGCACGGACCGTGCCGCTCGATGATGACGCGCATCACGGGATCGGCGCCGCCCAGGTGACGAACGGCGCGCCGGCAGGCAGCGGGCGTCAGCGAGCAGGAGGATACCGCACCCATCCGGCTATTCTGCCTCATCTCGACGCCTGACTTCGTCGACTTCGCGACTCGCGACCTCGTGACTTCGCGACTTCGTGGAGTGATTTCCTGTGATATCCTGCCCTCGTCGGTGTTCCCCCCCGCCGCCGGTCTTCAGCAGGCACCAGCCCTCACATCGTTCTGCGGGAGTATCCCCGTGTCCGACCACCGCATCCGTGAGCATCCGATCCTTCCTGTGCCCGAGGCGCGCGCCGTGCCGTTCAGCTGGCAGGGGCAGCCGTTCGAGGCGCGCGAGGGTGAAACGATCGCCTCCGCGCTCTTCGCGAACGGCGTGCGCACCTTCGGCCACCACCACAAGGACGGCGCCCCGCAGGGCATCTTCTGCGCCAACGGCCAGTGCGCGCAGTGCACGGTGATCGCCGACGCCTTGCCGGTGAAGGCGTGCATGGTGCCTGTCCGCGCCGGCATGGCGGTCGAGCCGCTCGACGGCCTCCCCGTCGTGCCCGACGTCGAGGGGCATCCGCGCACGCACCCGATCGAGACGGTGGAGGTCGAGTGCCTCGTCGTCGGCGGCGGGCCGGCGGGCCTCACGGCGGCCATCGAGCTGGGCAAGGCGGGGGTCCGCACGCTCATCGTGGACGACAAGCACCGGCTCGGCGGCAAGCTCGTCCTCCAGACCCACAAGTTCTTCGGGTCGATCGAAGCGTGCCACGCGGGCACGCGCGGCATCGACATCGCCACGCGGCTCGAGAAGGAGGTGCGCGGCTTCGAGCACGTCCGCATCTGGCTGAACTCGACGGTGCTGGCGGTCTTCTCCGATCGGCGCGTCGGCATCCTCCGAGAAGGCCAGTACTTCGTCGTCCGGCCCGACGTCCTGTTGGTGGCGGCCGGCGCCCGCGAGAAGAGCCTCGTCTTCCCCGGCAACACGCTGCCCGGCGTCTACGGGGCGGGTGCGTTCCAGACGCTCGTGAACCGCGACCTCGTCAGGCCGACCGGGCGGCTGTTCGTCATCGGCGGCGGAAACGTGGGGCTGATTGCCGCGTACCACGCGCTGCAGGCCGGCATCGCGGTCGTCGGGTTGTGCGAGGCGCTGCCCGAGTGCGGCGGCTACAAGGTTCACCGGGACAAGCTCGCGCGGATGGGCGTCCCCATCTACACCTCGCACACCATCGTCCGCGCCGAGGGCGACCGCGAGGTGAGCGGCGCGGTCATCGCGCAGGTCGACCGGAACTGGAAGGTCGTCCCGGGCACCGAGAAGCGCTTCGAGTGCGACACGATCCTCGTCGCGGTCGGCCTCGACCCGGTGAACGAGTTCCTCGAGAAGGCGCGGGAGTTCGGGCTGCCCGCGGTGGCGGCCGGCGACTCGGAGGAGATTGCCGAGGCGTCGGCGGCGATGTTCACCGGGCGCATCCGCGGGCTCGAGGTGGCGCGCAGGCTGGGCCGCGACGTGGGCGAGGTGCCGCCGGAGTGGCACCGCACGGCCGAGGTGCTCAAGTCGCGCCCCGGGATGACGATCACCGAGTACCTGCCGGAAAAGCGGGAGGGGGTCTTCCCCATCTTCCACTGCTCCCAGGAGATCCCCTGCAACCCCTGCACCTCGATCTGCCCCAACCACAGCATCGTGATCGCGGGCGACGCGGTGATGGGACTGCCCGAGTTCGTCGGCGACGCCTGCGACGGGTGCGAGAAGTGCGTCGCGATCTGCCCGGGTCTTGCGGTGACGCTGGTGGACTACCGGAAGAGCGCCGACCGGCCCACCGTCGTCATCCCCTACGAGTTCTCGTCCCGCTCGATCAAGAAGGGGGACGTGGTCACGGTACTCGACAGCGAGGGGGCCGTCCTCGGAAACCTGGAGGTGACGCGGGTGCGCGCGCCGCGCGACGCCGACCGCGCGTTGCTGGTCAGGGTGGCGGCCCCTGCCGACATTGCGCCGCGCATCGCGGGCATCCGCGTGCAGGAGCCCTGGGAGCCGGCCCGGCCCGAAACGGCCAGCCGCCCGATCGGCGACGACGAGATCGTGTGCCGGTGCGAGCGGGTGACCGCGCGGCAGCTGCGCGAACTGATCCGCTCGGGCATCCGGGACATGAACCACCTGAAGGCGAGCACCCGCTGCGGGATGGGAGCCTGCGGCGGCAAGACCTGCCCCAACCTGATCAAGCGCCTGTTCCGCGAGGAAGGCGTGCCCCTGGAGGAAGTGGCCGACCTGACGAGACGGCCGCTGTTCATGGAGGTGCCGCTCGGCGCCTTCGCGGGAGTGGTCGAGGGGGAGGCGCCGATCAAGGACGTGCCGCGGCGACACGCGACCGACGCGCACGAGGGGGGCATGTAATGGGCGCGCAGGTCTACGACGTGATCGTGGTCGGCGCAGGCAGCGTCGGCCTTCCCACCGCCGTGTCGCTGGCCGAGGCGGGCCTCACGACGCTCGTGGTGGATCAGTTCGCGGGGCCGGGCCAGGGGAGCAACAAGGCGGCCATCGGCGGCATCCGCGCCACCCATTCCGCGCCGGGCAAGATTCACCTGTGCCTCGAATCGCTGCGCCTCTTCTCGAACTGGCAGGCCCTGCACGGGGACGACATCGAGTGGTTCCAGGGCGGCTACGTCTTCGTCGCGTATCGCGAGCAGGAAGAAAGGGCCCTCAAGGACCTCCTGCAGGTCCAGCAGCGGCACGGCCTCAACATCCGGTGGCTCGACCGCGAGTCGCTCGTCGAGCTGGTGCCGGCCATCGCGCGCGAGGGGCTGCGAGGCGGCACCTACTCACCCGAGGACGGCTCGGCCTCTCCGCTGATGTCGTCGGCCGCCTTCTACCGCCGCGCGGTCGAGCTGGGCGTCCAGTTCCGCAAGGCCAAGATGCTCTACATGCAGGAACAGACACTTCGCAAGGTC
>DAOPQX010000142.1:0-8569 GCA_035348395.1 Vicinamibacterales bacterium
ACCGAGGCCGAGGCGAGGAAGATCGCCGCCGAGAGCAAGCCCGTGGTGTGCATGACCATGAGCATGCACGCCACCGAGATCGGCGGGGCGCAGATGTCGCCCGAGCTGGTCTACGACCTCGTGACGCGCCAGGACGCCGAGACGCGCCGCATCCTCGACAACGTGGTGTTCCTGCTGGTGCCGTCGTTCAACCCCGACGGCCAGATCATGGTGACCGACTACTACAACAAGTACCTCGGCACCGAGTACGAAGCCGGCAGCCTGCCGTGGCTCTACCACAAGTACGTCGGCCACGACAACAACCGCGACGCGATGACGATGAACATGAAGGAGTCGCAGTACGTCGGCCGGCTCCTGTTCACCGAGTGGAAGCCGCAGGCCTATTTCGACTTCCACCACATGGGCAGCTACGGCGCGCGGATGTACTTTCCGCCCTACGCGGAGCCGATCCGCCCGCTTGCCGACCCGCTGGTCTGGACCGAGTCGGCGTGGTACGGGGGCCAGATGGCCAACAAGGCCTCCGAGGCGGGGCTCACGGGCGTGCTGAACAACGGGCAGTACTCCGGGTGGGGGCACTTCGGCTTCCACTGGATCACGCCGTTCCACAACATCGCCGGCATGCTCAGCGAAGCCGCCAGCGCCAGGCTGGCGACGCCGCTGTACATCGACCCGAGCCAGCTGACCGGACGATCGCGGAACCAGCAGGACCCCCGCGAGCCCCAGATGAACTTTCCCGATCCGTGGCCCGGCGGCTGGTGGAGGCTGCGCGATATCGTGGACCGGCAGAAGGTGGGCGCCTGGGCCCTGCTCGACTGCATGGCGCGCAACGCCGAGACGATTGTCTGGGACACCTACGTCAAGGCGATGCGCCAGACAGAGCGAGGCGCGAAGGGAAAGCCCGCCGCCTACGCGATCTCGGCCGACCAGCACGATCCGCTCACGCTCGACAAGCTCGTCAACGCCCTGCTTGCCCAGGGCATCGAGGTCCTGCGCTCGGCGAAGGGTTTCGCGGCGCCGGGCGGCGTCGTCTATCCGGCCGGCTCCTTCTACGTCACGCTCGCGCAGCCGAAGATGGGACTCGTTCGCTACCTGCTCGGCGAAACGCACTACCCCGAGAACGAGTGGACGCGGCAGCAGGACGGCACACCCATCCGGCCCTACGACATGGGGCAGGACGTCCTCGCCGAATTCATGGGAATCAGGGTCGATCCTCTCGACGAGGCGGTCGAGGCCGACTTCACCAGGGTGGCGGCCCCGATCCTCCGTGCGGGCACCGTCGAGAAGGGGCCGGCGGGGTACGTCATCGACGGCCGGCTGAACGACGCGTTCAGGGCGGTGAACCTGTTGTTCGACCGTGACGTCACGGTGCGCCGCGCCGACGCCGCCGGCGACGCCGTGCGCGCGGGCGACTTCCTGTTGCCCGCCTCGGCCCCCGCCGCCGTGCTCGCCGAGGTGGCGAAGACGACCGGCGTGGACCTTCGCGCCCTGAAGGCCGAACCAAAGGCCGCCCACGAGCTGAAGCGTCTTCGCATCGGCATGTACCAGCGCTACCGCGGCGGCAACATGGACGAGGGGTGGACGCGCTGGATCTTCGAGCAGTTCGGGTTCCAGTACAAGAGCGTGCTGGACGGCGAGATCAAGAAGGGCAACCTTCGGGCAAGCTACGACGTGTTCGTCTTCGCAGACGACTCCACCTCGGCGATTACCGGCGAGCCTGCGCCGTCCCGGCCGGGCGGCTTCTCCCGCGGCGCGCGGTTCGAGGGAGTGCCCGATACGACGCCGCCCGAGTACAAGAGCGGCATCGGCGCCGACGGTGTGGCGGCGATCAAGGAGTTCGTGCGCGCCGGTGGGACGCTGGTCACCCTCGGAGGCGCGACAGACTTCGCGATCTCGAAGCTGGGACTGCCGGTGAGGAACGTCGTCGAGGGCCTGAGCACCAAGGAGTTCTTCTGTCCGGGTTCGACGCTGCGGGTGACGATCGACAACGCCCACCCCCTGGCGTACGGCATGCCGGCGGAAGGGTTGGTGCTGTTCCACTACAGCCCGGCGTTCGACGTGGTCGCCACCGACTTCAACCACCGCAACGACGTCGTCGTCCGCTACGCCGAGCGCGACGTCGAGCGGAGTGGCTGGCTGAACGGCGAAGAGCACATCGCCGGGAAGACCGCGATGGCGTCGATCGGCTACGGGGAGGGCCGGGTGGTTCTAATTGGCTTCCGCACGCAGAACCGCGCGCAGACGCTCGGCACCTACAAGTTCCTGTTCAACGCGCTGGTCACGCCGCCGCCCGCAGCGCGCAATCAGCCGTAGCGCAGGGCTCGTAGCGCAGCGTCGTAACGCAGGGCTTCAGCCCTGCGGAAGCACCACCCGTAGCGCAGGGCTTCAGCCCTGCGGAACACTCCGAGGAGCACGGTATGGCAACCGGCATCGAGCGCAAGACCTGCCAGGCGCCTGACGGCGTCACCATCGGGTATTCGGTTGTCGGGAAGGGCGAGCCGGCCCTGCTGTTCGTTCACGGCGCCATGGCCGACCGCTCGTTCTACGACTCGCAGCTGCAGGCCCTGTCGGATCGTTGGCGCGTCATCGCCGTAGACCTGGCGGGCCACGGCGAATCGGGTGTGAACCGCACGACCTGGGGAATTCGCGAGTTCGGGGCCGACGTCAAGGCGGTGGCGGACGCCGAGGGCCTGAAGCGCCTCGTCGTCTTCGGCAACTCTCTGGGGGGACCGGTGGCCGTCGAGGCGGCGCTGCTCCTGCCCGGCCGCGCGGTGGGCGTGGTGGGCATCGACACGTTCCAGGACCTTGGCCAGGCAGCCTCGCTCGAATACCGGCGCGCGGCGGACGAGTACTATCACAAGCGCGCCGAGTCGTTCCGAGCCGACTACCCGGTGGCCTTGCGCGAGATGGTGAGGATGCTGTTCCACCCGGATGCCGATCCCGACCTCGTCGCGGAGGTCGAGCGGCGCATGCTGAGGACGCCCGCGCCCGTGGCCGCTGCCACGCTCGACAGCCTGCCGGGTTACGACCAGGAAGCCGCCGTCCGCAAGTTGAACGTTCCGCTGCGCTCGATCACCGGCGACCTGTTCCCCACAGACCTGCAGAAGGCACGCGCCGTGACGCCCGATTTCGACGTCATCGTCATGAAGCACATTGGCCACTACCCGATGCTCGAGCGGCCCGGTGAGTTCAACCGGCACGTCGCGGAGATGGTCGCCCGGCTGGCACGGTAGCGTCGGCCACCGCGCGAGCCCAACCCATCGCGACCGCTTCAGGTATCCCCCTTGCTTTCGCTCAGCCTGCGCCAGGCCGTGAGCGGGCCGGCCCCAGCGAAAGGGACGGGCGTGCCTGCTCGACCTGGTCGCCGCGCAGGTCGGGCGGGCGCCCGGCGCCGTGGCGATCGAGTCGAGCCTCGGCCGCGTCACCTGCGGAGGCCGCCTCACGAACGGCCGCCTCGCCTCAGGAAAATCATCAGGAACGCGATGAGGAGCCCCCCCGCGGCCGCCACCGTCAGGACGCCGGCGAACGGCGAGAAGCTTCGCGTGACCAGGTACGCGAAGCCCGCGAAGAGAACGAGGATGGCGGCCCGAACGAGAAGCATCGCAGTCTCCCCCCTCTATCCGGTCCGCTCAGGCTGCCACTGCAGGCCGAGGGCCATGATCCGCTCGAGCAGCGCCTCGTACGAAACCCCGACCTTCTCGGCCGACTCGGCGAAGTCCTCCCCGTAGGCGAGTTGCGGGTTCGGGTTTGCCTCGATGACGTAGGGCCGCCCCCCGGCATCCAGTCGCACGTCGATCCGCGCGTAGCCGCTGAGATCGAGCGCCCGGTACGCGCGGCGCGCCAGGTGCTGGATCCGCTCGCCCAGCCCGTTGTCGAGCACCGCCATGTCGGTGGTAATCCCGTGGCGCTGCTGGTACTTCGTGTTCCACTTCACCCGCTCGGTCGCGATCCGCCGCGCGTTGTCGGGCATGTTCGAGAAGAACATCTCCCACACCGGAAACGACTGCAGCCGCTCGTTGCCGATCACCCCGACGTACAGCTCGCGCCCGTCGATGAACTCCTCGACGATGGCGGCGGTCCCGAGGCTCTCGTGCACGAACTGGACCCGCCGCTCGAGCTGCGCCGGGCCGTCCACCACCGAGGCCTGCGAGATGCCGGTGGACGACTCGTACACGAGCGACTTGACGATGAGCGGGAACTGCATCCGCTTCGACAGCACGGGCTTCCGTCCCCGCCGCACGACGGTGAACTCGGGGACCGGCACGCGGTGGTACGCGAGCAGCTTCTTCGAAAGCGACTTGTCGCGCGCCAGGGTCAGCCCTCTCGGATTGCAGCCGGTGTAGGGCCGCCGCAGCAGCTCCAGGTAGCTGACGACGTTCTGGTCGAAGGTGGTGACGTCGGCGAAGGCCTCGAGCAGGTTGAAGATGATGGCGGGCTGGAACTCGTCCACCGCGCGCCGGATCGCGCCGAGGTCGTCGTGCACTCCGACCACCTGCACGGTGTGCCCGCGCTCCTCGAGCGTCGTCTTGACGTCGAACTCCATCTTCCACTCGGCGTTGATCACGTCGAGGCCGGTCGTATCCTCCGGCGGGACGAGGTGCCGGTGGACGAGCGCGAGGACCTTCAGCTTCTTCATAGGGCAAGCCGGTGGCCGCCGCTGTGGAGGTACTTCATCGATTGCACCGTGAGGAGGACCGCCAGCTCCTGCCGGGCCCGGTCCTCGGGCATCGCCAGGCGCAGCTTCAGCTCGCGGCAGCGCTGGATCATCTCCTCGAGCACCTGGTCGATGGTGTATTGATAGATGCCGGTCCAGCTGGCGACCAGCGTCCGCAACGGCCGCCGCATCCGGGCCAGGAACTGCGCCCCGCTGATCCCGTGGGCGAACTCGGGGGCGTCCGAGAAGATGCGGCGGAGGTCGCGATCGTAGAACGCCGGGCGGTGCCTGTCGAGGCCGTAGTGCCGCCGCTTGCGCCGGTAGTGCTGGCGCAGCGTCTTCCTCATCTTCCAGAGCGGGTCCACCGGATCGGTCACCACCTCGGAAGGGGGCTTCCCCCTCAGCGCCGTCATCAGCTCGTCGACGTACTCCAGCTTCTTGAGCGCGGGCCAGCCCCGGTACCGCGACCGCCACGCGTTGTCGGGCGTCAGCCAGACGGCGAAGGTCTCGGCGAAGTCCTCGTCAGGGTGGCTCTGCGCGTACCACGAATCGAGGTGCAGGACGAAGCTCCGGCTGTAGGGCCGCGGCGCGTAGAACTCGGGGTAAGGCTCGGAGGGCGAGCCGAAGATCTGGCGGCGCAGGCGTCGCCGCCGAAGCCCGTAGGCGTTGTCGAGGGCGTGCCCGGCCTCGTGGCGCAGGATGCGCATGCACCAGTTGTGCTCTCCCCCCTCGACTTCGAGCATCTGCGACTGCTCGAGCTTGTGAAGCCTCGGGTGCGCGACGTAGAAGGGGATCGCAATCGCCGACACGCCGTCGGGCGTGAACCACTCGTCTGACAGGTAGAAGGTCAGGGGAAATTGCAGGCCGCGCCCGTCCAGCTCGCGCCGAAGCTCGTCCACCCGCGACTCGATCCAGGACCCCTCGATGCTGACGGGAAGATCGCACATCCTCACATCGAGCAGGCGCTCGTCGGGCAGCGCCCACCATTCGACGGGCGGCTCCTGTTGGGCTGCTGCCTCGACGCCGTCCGGTTCTTGCGGCGCGTCGGAAGGGGGGTCGGGCTGCATGCGCACATGATACCGGGTACAATTCACGCATGCAGCAGATCCTCCCGATTCGCGGGGGTTCCGCGCTCTCATCCTTCAGACTCGACAAGCTGAACCGGCAGATCGAAGAGCGCGGCAGCCGTCTTCGCGTGGCCTTCGCCACCTATTGGCATTTCGTCGAAACCACTCGGGATCCCTCGCCGGCCGAGCGCACCGTCCTCGAGCGCCTCCTGACCTACGGGTGGGCGGGCACGGAAGTCCGCACGCACCTAGAGGCCGTGACCGCGCGGGAAGGCATGCGCGACGTGCTTGTAACCCCGCGTCCGGGCACGATTTCGCCCTGGTCGTCGAAAGCCACCGACATCGCCCGGCTCTGCAACCTCGATTTCGTTCGCCGCATCGAGCGCGGCACCGTCTTCCACCTGGAGGGCGACGGCGACCCGGCCGACGTGATCCCGGTGCTGCACGACCGGATGACCGAGGCGGTCCTCGGCTCGCTCGACGAGGCGGCGCAGCTCTTCCGCCACGTCGCCCCGAAGCCGCTGACCGAGGTGGACGTCCTCTCGCGCGGCCCCGACGCGATCGTCGAGGCGAATCGGCGCTTCGGCCTCGCGCTGGCGCCCGACGAGATTGACTACCTCGTGGACTACTTCCGCCGCGCCGGGCGCAACCCCACCGACGTCGAGCTGACGATGTTCGCGCAGGCGAACTCGGAGCACTGCCGCCACAAGATCTTCAACGCGTCGTGGGTGGTGGACGGCGAGCCGCAGGCCGACTCGCTGTTCCGGATGATCCGCCGCTCGCACGAGGCGAACCCGCAGGGGACCGTGTCGGCCTACTCGGACAACGCGGCGGTGATGGAGGGGGCACCGATCCGCCGTTTCTTCGCCGACCCCGACACCGGGCGCTACCTCTTCGAGCAAGACCTCACCCACACGCTGATGAAGGTCGAAACGCACAACCACCCGACCGCGATCTCGCCCTTCCCCGGCGCGGCCACCGGGTCGGGCGGCGAGATTCGCGACGAGGGAGCCACCGGCACCGGCTCGAAGCCCAAGGCCGGCCTCACCGGCTTCTCGGTGTCCAACCTGCGGATCCCGGGATACGAGCGCCCGTGGGAAGGCCCCGAGCGGCGGCCCGACCGCATCGCCTCGCCGCTCTCGATCATGATCGAGGGACCCATTGGCGGCGCCTCGTTCAACAACGAGTTCGGGCGGCCCAACCTGGCCGGGTACTTCCGGGCGTACGAGCTGGAGGCCGGCGGGCGGCGGCGCGGCTACCACAAGCCGATCATGCTGGCGGGAGGGGTCGGGAACATCCGGGCGCGGCACGCGCACAAGCAGGACGTGCCGGCCGGCTCGCTGCTGATCCAGATGGGCGGGCCGGGGATGCTGATCGGGATGGGCGGCGGTTCGGCCTCGTCGATGACGACCGGCAGCAACACCGCCGACCTCGACTTCGACTCGGTCCAGCGCGGCAACGCCGAGATCCAGCGGCGTGCCCAGGAGGTGATCGACCGCTGCTGGGCGCTCGGCGACCGCAACCCCATCCTCTCGATCCACGACGTCGGTGCCGGCGGCCTCTCCAACGCCCTTCCCGAGATCGCGCACGGCGCGGGGCGCGGCGCCCGGATCGACCTGCGCGCGGCCCCGAACGAGGAGCCGGGCATGACGCCGCGCGAGGTGTGGTGCAACGAGACCCAGGAACGCTACGTTCTCGCCATCGCCCCCGCGTCACTCGACCTGTTCCGGCGGCTCTGCGAACGCGAGCGCTGCCCCTTCGCGGTAGTCGGCGAGGTAACCGAGGAGCGTCACCTCGAGGTCCGCGACCCGCTGTTCGGCAACAAGCCCGTGGACATGGACCTGCCGGCGCTGCTCGGCAAGCCGCCGCGCATGACGCGCGACGTGCGGCGCCTGCAGCCGGCGCTGCCGCCCCTGTCGCTCGACGGCGTGACCCTCGCCGAGGCGCTTCACCGCGTGCTGCGGGCGCCCTCGGTCGCCGACAAGACCTTCCTCGTCACCATCGGCGACCGGACCGTCGGCGGCCTCTGCGCCCGCGACCAGATGGTGGGACCCTGGCAGGTCCCGGTGGCGGACTGCGCGACGACCCTCCTGTCGTTCGAGGGGTACGCGGGCGAGGCGTTCGCCATTGGCGAGCGGGCACCGATCGCCGTGATTGACGCCGTGGCGTCAGGGCGGATGGCCGTCGGCGAGGCGCTCACCAACCTGGCCGCCGCGCCGGTGACCGACCTGTCGCTGGTGAAGCTGTCGGCCAACTGGATGGCGGCCGCCGGGGCGCCCGGCGAGGACGCGGCCCTGTTCGACACGGTCAGGAGCGTGGCGACCGACCTCTGTCCCGCGCTGGGCGTCAGCATCCCGGTCGGCAAGGACTCGATGTCGATGCGGACCGCGTGGGAGCAGGACGGCCGCCCCGAGGAGGTGGTCTCGCCGCTCTCGCTGATCGTCTCGGCCTTCGCCCCCTGCGCCGACGTGCGCGGGACCTGGACGCCGCAACTGCGGACCGACCGGGGCCCGACCTCGCTCGTCCTGGTCGACCTGGCGGGCGGCCGGACACGGCTGGGCGGCTCGGTGCTCGCACAGGTCTACTGCCAGGCAGGCAACGAAGCCCCGAACCTGGACGATCCCGCCGCGATCAAGGCCTTCTACGCCGCGCTGGCTGAGCTTCGCGCCGCCGGCCTCGTGCTCGCCTACCACGACCGGTCGGACGGCGGCCTGCTGGCGACGCTCTGCGAGATGGCGTTTGCCGGCCACACCGGGGTCACCGTCGAGCTGGCCAGGCCGGCGGCCGGCGCGCTCGCCCAGCTCTTCGCCGAGGAATTGGGGGCGGTGCTGCAGGTGCGGGACGCCGACCT
>DAOPQX010000143.1:0-8563 GCA_035348395.1 Vicinamibacterales bacterium
AACGGCAGCTGGCTTCTGCTGCTGCTGCTGCGGCGGCGGCGGCGGCGGCTGCTGCTGCGGAATCGCCAGTTGCGGGACGAGGAAGAGCAGCAGGGAACCAGTGGCGATGCGAATCGCCGCCGTCGTGCGCGCGGATGCCTTCCTTTTCTTCATACCGTTGCACTCCTGGGGCGCGGTCGATCAGGCGCCCCGGCTGAGGCCGCCGGCGTGGCGTCGGCCTGGCGGCCGTCCCCTCGTCGAACGTGCAGGAGTCGGCGGCACGTGCCTTCAGTGGGCGCGTGAGGGCGCGTGCCCGGCGCGCGCCGGCCCCGCTCCGCGCAACCGCTTTCGCCACTGCGTGTACGGCACGACGGCGATGGCGCTCACCAGCACCGCGAGAAGCACGCCGACCGGCGCGAGCGGCTGATCCGTGAGGCTCGCGACCGCGATCGCGACCCCCGGATGACGTGAGACGGTCGCCTCCGCGAGCACGGTGCGGTCGTCCTCGTCGGGACCGCCGAGCCAGTGCCCCGCGACAAGGCCGATCAGGGCGATGATCGCGATCGCGCTCAGCGTCCCCTGGCGAATCAACGAACCCATGAGCGACCAGACTGCCGCGACGATGACCACGGCGCACACCAGGAGCACCAGGCCGCTCACCTTCTGGATCGCCGGAATCCATGCCTTGGCGGCTTGCCACCGCGTGCCGATGGCGACGCCGATGCCGAGCGGCAGGAGCACGCTGGCGACGACGACCTCCGCCACGGCGAGCGGGCTCACGTGCTCCCTCCCGCCGAAGATCGCGTTGATCACCTCGACGGCGAGCGGCGTGAGGATCACCGAGAGCACGGTACTCGCGAAGAACAGCCCGTGCGCGTAGGCGGCGGCGCGGCCGGGCCCGACGAGCGGCAGCATGGCCTTGGGAAACATGTTGCTCACGGGGGCGATGGCCAGCGTCACGAGCGCCACGATCACGGCCGGGTGCAGCGAGAACAGCTGGCACACCACCACGGCGACGATCGGCCCGAGGACGTTCAGCGCGAGCAGCGACCGGATCAGCCGCCTCGGGTTGCCGAGGACGTATCGGAGGTCGGCGCCCGACGTCCCCATGCCGATCGTCAGCACGGTGAGGAAGACGCTCGCCTGGAGCGCCACGAGGAGAAGTGTCTGGAGGCTCATCCCGTTTCTCCCGCTTCACGCGCGAAGCGCTGGCTGCGTCCCGGCCCCGGTCGAATGGGATCTCCCGCTTGCCGTCTCTCACACCGACCGGTTCGCGGTGCCCCGGTTCGGCCCGCCGAACCGGGCACTCGTCGCCTCGGCAGCCGAAATCCCGTAGTCGATCTCGGGCCGCGCGAAGCCGCTGCCCGACGATTCGACGATGGCAGCCACCTGGAGCAGCAATTCCTCGCGCAGGGCGAGGAACTTCGAGAAGTCCGGCGTCAGGAGGTAGGCGAAGAGTTCCAGCTCGATCGCGTACACGCCGAAGTCCACGAGCCGGATCCGGGCCGTCTCCTTTTCGATCTCCGGGCGCTCCTCCAGGAGCCCTCGAATGCGGCCCAGCACCTGCCTGAGTTGAGCGGCGGTCGTGTCGTACCGGAGCCGCAGGGTGCTCAGCACGAGGATCTTGTCGCGCGTCGCGAAGTTCTCCACGCTCGACTGCGCCAGGACGCCCGCCGGCACCGACAGCAGCGTCTGCTCGAGGGTCCTCAGGCGCACCGAGCGCATCGTGATGTCCTCCACGACGCCCAGCCGGTCGGCAATGCTGCAGGTGTCGCCGACCGCCAGCGCGCGGTCGGTGAGCAGGAACACGCCCCCGAGGAGGTTCTCCACGCTCCGCTGCGCGCCGAGCGCGATGGCCACGCCGCCGATGCCGACGCCGGCCAGGGCGGTGGTGGTGTCCACGCCCGCGATCGTGAGGAGCGCGAAGACCGCCGCGAGGGCGACGATCGTCTTCGAGACGCGCTCGGCCAACAGGAGCAACGAGCGCACACTCGCCTGCCCCCTGCGCAGCGCCATGATTCGGGCGTGCGTGAACGAGAGCGCCATGAGCCGCCACAGGAACCACGCTACGGCGAGCACCACCACGGCCAGCTCGAGGCGGCTGTATCCGAAACGGAACGCCAGCGAGAACCCCAGGAGCGGGACCGCCGCGACGTGAACGGCCAGCGTGACGACGAGGATCACCGGCCACCGCAGGCCCCCGTACCACGTGTCGATCAGCGCGCGCCGCTTCGGCCCGCTGACGGCCCGGGCCGAGGCGATCACGATCGCCGACAGCAGCCACAACGCCGCCGCCGGGACCAGGAGCGTCGCCGCCCATGCCACCCACTGCGCGATCGAGAGGCCGAACAGCCTGGCATCGACGAGCGCCGCCGGCATCAGGCCCTCGAGCCACGTCACGCCCGCCGATCGCCGCAGCGCCGGCACGCGCGCGAGGGTCTGCGCGGACACGAGCCAGACGAGCCCGGCCTCTCGATCCTTGACGCGCACCAGCTCGAGATCGACCGGCTTGCCGGCCATCGTGAGGATCACGCGTTCGCGGTCCAGCGCGAGACCGTCGGTGGCGGTGCCCTGCGGGTCGTCACTGAGCGCCGCGAGCGGCTGGATGTAGTACCGATCGATCAGGTCGGCGAGGTCGCGCGCGAGCCGTTCCGTGTCGCGGCGGCCGCCCGCCGAAAGTTGGAGGAACCGGGCCGCGGATTGGAAGTCCTCGCGATGCACGGCGAGGTTGAAGCCGGCGATCGTGCCTCTCGGGGTGTCGCGGCCCAGCGGATCGCCGGCTTCCTCGGGCGGGGGTGGGGTGCGGGAGGGCTCGGGACCGGTCTGCCCCGCCGCTCCGGCGGGCCCCGCCAGGGCGACGAGGAGCACGACGGCCCACGCCCACGCAATCCGCAGCGTCGGCGCGGCACTCTGCCGATCGTCCCGGCCGCCGGTGACGGCGTGACGTTCCATGCGGATCTCCCGAACCCCGATCGTCGTTCAATGGCCGAACACGCGGCCGGTCACGTGCGTTTCGTCTCTGGCAACCGGCTCGGTGGCCGAACGTGACAGCGCGACGGCATACGCGCCCTCATTGAGACGCCACTGCCCGATCGACCCGTCGAACCGCGCGAGCAGTCTCGGGTCGGCGGTGATGGTGACGCGCCGCGACTCGCCCGGCTTCAACTCGACGCGCTCGAACCCGAGCAGCCGCACGCGCTTGTCGCCGGCCGCGTTCGTCAGGTACAGCTGCGGCACGTCGGCGCCGGCGACCTTGCCCGTGTTGGTGACGGTGAAGGTCGCGGTGACCGTGTCGCCGCCCTCGACCTTCAGGTCGCTGTACCCGAAGGTCGTGTAGCTCAGGCCGTGCCCGAACGGGTAGAGCGGCTTGTGGTTCTTCTGCGCGTACCAGCGATAGCCGACCTCCGCGCCTTCGTCGTAGCGGATGGTCACCGCCGTCCCCCACGGGGTGCCCAAGCCGGGGAGTTCGGGACGGGGTGTTTGCGCGAGGCTTTCAGGGAACGAGATCGGCAGCCGCCCCGACGGGTTCACCTTGCCGGTGAGCACGTCCGCGATCGCCCGGGCGCCGGCCTGGCCGGGGAACCACGCCTGCACGATCGCCTTGACCTTGTTCTGCCACGGCATCGACACCGGGTTGCCGGTCTCCAGCACCACGACCGTGTTGGGGTTGGCGGCGGCGACGGCCTCGATCACGGCGTCCTGCCCCCACGGCAGCGACAGGTCCACGCTGTCGAACCCCTCGCCTTCGACGCGAATCCCGAAGGCGATGACCACGTCGGCGCGCTTGGCCGTCAACGCCGCCTCCGCCGGCGTGTACCCGGGGTCGAAGTCGAACTGCGCCTTCGGCATCGCCTTCTTCAGCTCCTCGAGCGGAGAGGGCGCGAAGAGGAAGAGGTTCCGGTGCTTCCCCATGACGCCCGCACCACCGATCCTGACGACGCCGGCGAAGCCACCCACGGGGGCCACCGCGCCCGAGCCGGTGCCGCTGATCACCCCTTGCTGGGCAAAACCTCCGATGACCGCGACCTTGAGCGGTTTGTCGGCCGGGAGCGGCAGCGCGCCGGCGTTCTTCAGGAGCACGATCCCCTGCCGGGCGCCTTTCAGGGCGATCTCGTCGTGCCTCGCCATGTCCACCTCAGGCCCTGGTCCTGGTCCCCAGCTTTCCGCACCAACCGCAAACAAGGAGCGCAGGATGCGGCGGACCATGTCGGAGAGCCGCTCCTTCGGCAGCTTGCCGGCCGCGTACGCCTTCCGGAGGTCGTCGGTGAAGGGCTCCTTGCCCCACATCACCCTGTCGGCCTGCACACCCGACTCCTGGTCGAGCCCCCTGAGCGCGAACTCCCATTCCGGCGTCGCGCCCCAGTCGGACATCACCCAGCCCTTGTAGCCCCACGCGTCCTTGAGCACCTCGTTCAGGAGGCGGTGGTTCCCGCCGGCGTAGTCGCCGTTGATCTTGTTGTAGCCGGTCATGATCGAGCCCGGCTGCGATTGTTCGATGGCGACCTGGAAGGTGAGCAGGTCAGACTCGCGGTGGGCGTCGGGGTCGACGATCGCGTCGAGCCAGTGGCGGTTCGTCTCGTTGCAGTTGAGCGTGTAGTGCTTGAGGGTGGAGACGACACCCTGGCTCTGGATCCCGTTCACCTGCGCGGCGGCGAGCACGGCGCTGAGGTAGGGATCCTCGGAGAAGTACTCGAAGTTCCGGCCGTTGCGCGGGTCGCGCGCCAGGTTGCACCCGCCGGCCAGCATGACGTTGAAGCCCCGGATCCGCGCCTCGCGGCCGATCGCCTCGCCCCCTTCTCGCACGAGCCCGGGGTTGAAGCTCGCTCCAAGGGCAATCAGCGAAGGGAACGCGGTCGCGCCCGCGTCGTCCGGCCGGTAGCCGGGATTGGTGATCCCCATGCTGGCGTCGCTGCTCTGGATGGCCGGGATGCCGAGCCGGGGAACCCCGGGAGTGTAGCCCGCGCTCATGTTCTTGACGGCTTGGGGGATGCGCGCGTCGCGCGGCCCGGCAAGGCCTCCCGGGACATGGCCGAACACACTGACGACGAGCGAGAACCGCTCGTCGTCGGTCATCTGCTGCTCGACCTCTCGCGCGCGGGCATCGAGCGCCGCGTCACGCTCGACGACTGTCGTGGTGGCCGTGCCGGTTTGCTGCCCGTGAGCCACTGGTAACCTCCTCATTTCTTTCTGGTCGCGGGACGTCAGAACGCGACGCGCGTCCGGAGTCCCGCCACCACCGCGTTGCGGATGCCGCGAACGGCGGGATCCACCCACTGGACCGTGCCGGTGATCCGCAGGTGGGGAATCGCCTCGAGGGTGTAGAACGCCTCGAGCCCCTGCTCGTCGTCGAGATCGAGGATCGGATCGAGGCCGTCGCGCAGGGTCTCGCTCAAGGAGGTCCGGAAGAACCCCACCCCGAAACGATCACGGGGCCGGCTGTCGAGCGGCGGCGAGCCCCCAAGGCCCAGGGTCATGCTCCACTGCATGGGCGTGGGGTTCGCGTCCCACGTCCCGATATGACCAAACAGGCCCCAGCCCCGCGAGGGGTTCGCCGCGTCGTGCCAGAGGAACTGCTGGAAGGCATACTTCACGAACCAGCCGCCGCGCTTCTGTCCAAGGACCCGCTCGCTCTCGGGCGGCAGCAGCAGGTCGCCGATGTCCTCGAGGTTCAGGCCGCGCTTGCTGGTCGCCATCACCGTGAGGCCGTGGAATCCCGGCTGGCCGCCTGCCCGGATCGGGAAGGTGACGCTGGTCATCCCGGCGATCCCGTCGGCGAACAGCGAGTCGACCAGCGCGCGGTTGAGCGCGCTCCTGACGTCCCACGCTCCAACGGTGACGACCGCTCGCGGCGACGGACGCGACCAGATCGCCCCGAAGATCCACGGCGGGGTGAGTTCACTTGGAGGGGCGGCAAGGGCGGCGTGCTGGAAGCCCTCGAGCCCGCCGCCGCTGATGAGCGGCGTTCGGACAACGGTGTCGAGCATGTTGATCCGCCCGACCGTCAGCGACGAGCCGCCGAACCGCTGCGTGAAGTTGAGCGAGAAGTCGATGTCTTCCTTGCCGCTGGCGGGGAACATCATCGCGATGTTGAGTGGGAGGATCGTCCCGGTGCCGCTCCCGTTCACGCTGCCGCCGAACACGAACTCCGCGCCGGCGTTGATTGAGAAGCCGTCCCACAGCCGGACGTCGTGCCCGTCGATTGCCACCGAACCGGTCAACTTGCCGCCGAACTTCGCGTCGTCCCCGCCGATCCCCGCGACGGCGGCGCCGAGGAACTGCGTCCAGGACGCTTGCCACGTGGTCCTCGACTGACCGGCGGCCTGCTGCGTCCCGGCCCGGCCGTCCCTTGACGCTGGGGGCTCCTGGGCGTTCGCGGGCACCACTGCCCAGGCCAACGACAGGGCCATCCCAAGCATCGCGGACCTGCACGTAGCGGCCGGCCTCTTATGACAATTCGGCACCGCTCCTCTCCTGTGCTGCATTCGCGGTCCACAGTCACCGCGGAGACACGAGGACCAAGCGGAGGCCTCTGCGGTGAACCCGTCGAGTCGTCAGTGAGCGCCGCGATTGGAGATACAAGAAGAGCGCCGCTGAGAGTCGCTCGAATCTGCGGGAATGCGCGGACGAATCTGAAGGGAATCTGCAGGGATGCGCGGAGGACCCAGTCAAGGACAGCAGTACTAGCAGGAGTGTTCGTGCCGCGAAGCTCGGTAGGCGGACATGACTGTGTAACCTGAGACGACACATCAGCCGGCCCAGCGGCTCCAGCCCTGCCGTGCCTCATCGGCTTCAGACGGCCTCTGCAACTGCGAACGTTCGAGCGGGAATTCGCGCAGACCGCCCTGAACCCCGCCCGACGGCCGATAGTCCGCGGCCGGTTCGCCCCTTGCACGTCGCAGCGCGGCCCGGCCGTGGATCGGCCGGCCCTTCAATTGACGATGATTTGCGAGGACCCCGAGTCGGCCCACCGCGTGGTCGCCGACTACGCCCGTCTTCTCGAGCGGGGCGACGAGCAGCCGCTGCCCGCGCCAGTGAGGCTGCTTCCCCATCCCAAGCCGATCATCAAGGCGGCCATCCTGACGTGCGCCTCGGCGCTCGGCCGTGACGGCCGCCTCACCGCCGGCATGCGCGATTTCCTCGAACAGGCGTACGTCGCGCTCGCCGACTACGTGGACGACGACCTGGTTCGCGTGATGACCGAGTACCGGCAGTCGCTCGACGAGATTGCCGGCCTGCCAGGCGCGCGCGAAAAGCAGCAGACGCCGGCGTGGCGGCGCATCGTCGAGACGGGCCGCCTGGCGGGCGAGATCGCCAGGAGCATCGCAGACGAGGGCGCCTCGCTGAGGCTCGAGTTCGGGGCCCGCGTCGCCAGTCCCTCGAAGGAGAACCCAGGATGACCCCCTCCGTACCCGGGCACGTCGAGCAAGAGGTCGAGCAAGAAACCGTCCGGCTGACCCTGAAGTCGCGCCGCGAGATCGAGGAGGAAATCGCTCGGCGGGTCGCCGGGGAGCGCGAGCGCCTGATCGGGCTCGCCGCCCCTCGGGCCGGGGTCGCCCACTTCCGCCGGCCTGCGGAGCGGCCGTTCACGGCCGCCGAGCGTGACGCCGTCACGATCCTGATTGGCGGCTTGACCTGGAAGCACGAGCAGCTCATCAGGGCCGTCTTCCAGTCGGCCGGCTACCAGGTGGAGATCCTGCCGACGCCCGACGTGCAGTCGTTCCAGCTCGGGAAGGAGTACGGCAACAACGGCCAGTGCAACCCGACCTACTTCATGGTCGGCCACCTGATCAAGTTCCTGCAGGGCCTCGAAGCGGCCGGGATGACGCGCCAGGAGATCATCGACCGCTACGTGTTCTTCACCGCGGGGTCGTGCGGCCCCTGCCGCTTCGGCATGTACGAGTCGGAGTATCGGCTCGGCGTGCAGAACGCGGGGTTCGACGGCTTCCGCATTCTGCTCTTCCAGCAGAACGACGGCATCAAGGCCGCCTCGGGCGAACCGGGGCTGAAGTTCACCGTCGATTTCGGGCTCGGCGCCCTGAGCGCGCTCAACCTCGGCGACATCGTCAACGACGTGACGTACCAGATCCGGCCGTACGAGATGGTACCGGGCGAAACCGATCGCGCCCTGGCGGAGGTGATGGAAGACCTGTCCGCTCGCATGCGCGACCGCCGGATGTTCGAGGCGATGGACCGCCTCCCCCGCTGGCTGGCCTCGCGCGTCGCGAGCCGGAGGGCGCTGAAGATCACCGTCAGCGTCGTCGGCAAGATCGCCGACCACTGGTACGGCCGCCAGACGCGCGAGGCACTGGCCGCCGCCAGAGAGCAGTTGTCGCGCATCGAGGTCGATCGCCTGCGCGTCAAGCCCCTCGTGAAGGTGACCGGGGAGTTCTTCGCGCAGACCACCGAGGGCGACGGGAACTTCAGAATGTTCTCCTTCCTCGAGCGCGAAGGGGCGCAGGTGCAGGTCGAGCCGATCGGCAACTGGATCATGTACCTGCTGTACCAGGCGCGCGAGCGCTACCTCCAGCAGAGGCGCGTCTCCACCGGGAAGCTGCCGGCGTGGCAGCTGCGCCGCCGGGCGGCC
>DAOPQX010000144.1:0-8548 GCA_035348395.1 Vicinamibacterales bacterium
TTCAACTGCGTCGACCGGCACCTCGCGACGCTCGGCGACCGCACCGCGATCATCTGGGCCCAGGACGAGCCGGGCCAGTACACCCACATCTCGTACCGCGAACTGAAGCACCAGGTCTGCCGCCTGGCCAACGTCCTCCTCTCGCACGGGGTGCGCAAGGGCGACCGCGTCTGCATCTACCTCACGATGATGCCGCAGCTGGTGTACGCGATGCTGGCGTGCGCCCGCATCGGCGCGGTCCACTCGGTGGTCTTCGGCGGCTTCAGCTCCGAGTCGCTGCGCGACCGCATCGTCGACGCCCGCTGCAAGGTGGTCATCACCGCCAACGAGGGGCTTCGAGGCGGACGCCACGTGCCGCTGAAGAAGACGGTGGACCGGGCCATCGAGGGGATGTCGATGGTCGAGACGGTGCTGGTGGCCCACCGCACCGAGACCCCCGTGGACATGCGGCCGGGGCGCGACTGGGTGCTCGAGGAGGAATGCCACCGCCACCGCTCGACGGCGACCAACGAGTGGATGGGCGCCGAAGACCCGCTCTTCATCCTCTACACCTCCGGCAGCACGGGAAAGCCGAAGGGGCTGCTCCACACCACCGGCGGCTACCTCGTGTACGTCGGCTTCACCCACAAGGTGATCTTCGATTATCACCCCGGCGACATCTTCTTCTGCGCCGCCGACGTGGGCTGGGTCACCGGTCACAGCTACGTCGTCTACGGCCCGCTGCTGAACGGCGCGACGACCGTGCTGTTCGAGTCGACGCCGCTCTATCCCGACGCGGGGCGCTACTGGCGAATCGTCGACGACCTCGGCGTCAACATCTTCTACACGGCGCCCACCGCGTTGCGCGCGCTCGCCCAGCACGGGAACGAGCCGGTCCGGCGCTACCGGCGCTCGTCGCTGCGGGTGATCGGATCGGTGGGGGAGCCGATCAACCCTGAAGTCTGGAGGTGGTACCACGACGTGATCGGCGACGGGCGCTGCGCGGTGGTGGACACCTGGTGGCAGACCGAGACCGGCGGCATCCTGATCTCGCCGCTCCCCGGTGCGACTCCGGCAAAGCCCGGGGCCGCCACGCAGCCCTTCTTCGGCGTGAAGCCGGTGATCGTGGACCCCGAGACCGGCGAGCCGAAGAACGACGGGCCGGCCGCGGGCGCCCTCTGCCTGGCGTCGCCGTGGCCGGGCCAGGCGCGCACGGTCTGGGGCGACCACCAGCGTTTCCGCGAGACCTACTTCACCAAGTACCCCGGCTACTACTTCACGGGCGACGGGGCGCGCCGCGACGAGGACGGCGACTACTGGATCACGGGCCGCATCGACGACGTCCTCAACGTGTCGGGGCACAGGCTGGGGACGGCCGAGGTGGAGAGCGCGCTGGTGGCCCACGAGGCGGTTGCCGAAGCCGCGGTCGTCGGGTACCCGCACCCGTTGAAGGGGCAGGGGATCTACGCCTACGTGCTGCTGAACGGCGACTTCCCGGGGGGTGATCCCGAGCAGTTGGCGGGCGCGCTGAAGCAGCAGGTCCGGTTCATGATCGGGGCGTTCGCCGCGCCCGACGTCATCCACATCGCCGCGGGGCTGCCCAAGACGCGCAGCGGCAAGATTATGCGCCGCATCCTGCGCAAGGTGGCCGCCTCCGAGTACACCGACCTCGGCGACCTCACGACGCTGGCCGAGCCCGACGTCGTCGAGCGGCTGATCGCCGAGCACAAGACGCTCACGGCGAGGACCTCGGCGGCGTAGCGAAACGCTTCATTTCCAGCCCGGCAGGGGGCGGCGCCGCCCGCCAGTGGCGCGCCGCCGTCTTTTCATACAACTCAGCCGTATTATTGTTCTTGGTCCAATACGGCCTGTTTTACACATGAATCAAGCTCATCCGGATTCGACCGTGTAACTTCTTCCATATGGATGAGTTGCCTCAAGGGACAACGGATGAGACGGCCACGTCCGCCGCTCTCCTAAGGCCCTAGCCGCGAGCGAGTTACACGGTCTGGCCGCCTCCTTGCCCTCGGGGGTCCCCAGTCGCTGCCCCCCATAGTTGCGACCTTCCTTTGATGATTCCCGGGCGTGCGACGGCAACAGTGTGCCGCGTGCGCCGCCCCGCGTTTCAAGGAGGCCCGATGACGCGACGACTCGTGAGTGTGTATTCGATCGCCCTGCTCCTGACGGTCAGCCCCGCGCTGGCATCCGCAACCGAAATCATCATCCGGGCATCCGACGCCAGCACCATCCGCGGCAACTGGCACATCGCCTACGACGACTCGGCGGCCGGCGGTCAGTACCTGGCCAGCAACAACAACGGCTGGTCGAAGACCGACACGCCAGCCGCGTCGCCCGCCGACTACTTCGAGGCGTCGTTCAGCGCCCCCGCGGGCTCGTATCACGTCTGGCTGCGCCTCAGGGCGACCGGCAACAGCAAGTACAACGAGTCGGTCTGGGTGCAGTACTCCGACGCGGTGAACAGCTCGGGGAGCGCGATCTACCGCATCGGCACGTCGAGCGGCCTGCTGGTGAATCTCGAGCGGTGCAACAACTGCGGCGTCTCGGGGTGGGGCTGGCAGGACGGGGCCTACTGGCTCTCGCAGTCCTCGACGGTGCGCTTCACGACGACGGGGACGCACCGGATCCGGGTGCAGACCCGCGAAGACGGCGTGCAGATCGATCAGATCGTCATCAGCTCGGACAACTACCTGTACGAGTCGCCCGGCCAGCTGACCAACGACCGGACGATCGTCTCCGAGACCAGCGCCGACTCGCCTTCGTCGTCCTCGGTAGGCCCGTACCTCGGGTCGCCGGTGCGCCTGCCCGGCCGCGTCGAGGCCGAGAACTTCGACAACGGGGCCGACGGCGTGTCCTACCACGACGTGACGAGTGGCAACGCCGGCGGCGCCTACCGGCAGACGAACGTCGACATCGAGCGGTGTGCCGAGGGCGGCTACAACGTCGGGTGGATCCAGGGCGGCGAGTGGGCCAACTACTCGGTGAGCGTGGCCACGGCGGGGTCGTACACCGTGCGCTTGCGTGTGGCGTCGCTGAGCGGCGGGTATTTGCACGTGGGCTTCAACGGGCCGAGCAGCGTGTGGTCGCAGGTGCGGGTGCCGGCGACCGGCGGCTGGCAGACGTGGCGGACGGTGGAGCTGCCGGTGAAGCTGGGTGCCGGAACGCAGCTGCTGACGCTCGTCTACGACAGTGGCAGCTTCAACCTGAACTACGTGGAGGTCGTCGCGCCGACCACCACCACCACGGCGCCCTCGACGAGCGGCGGCACCAACGTCACCGTCGTCACCTGGAACATCCACTACAACGCCAACACCTCGTACGCGCAGCGGGCCATGGACCTGCTGATGGCGCTCAGCCCGCGGCCCCAGGTGGTGATCATCCAGGAGGCGCTGCGGTCGCAGTACAACACCTACGTCAACCAGCTCAAGGCGCGCACCGGGCAGACCTGGTCGGGCCACTTCGCCAACCACTGCCCGAAGGGGGCCTTGAGCGGCGGCAGCTGCACGTCGAGCGAAGAGGAGGGGGTCGCGGTCCTGACCTCGCTGCCGGTCACCAGCAAGAGCTCGCGCCTGCTGCCGTACGCCGACGCGTGGCACTCCGCCCGCGCGCTCGTGCGGGTGGCGGTGACCGTCGGCGGCGTCGTGGTACAGGTGTTCGGCACCCACCTCCAGCCCGACAACCCGACGGCCCGCTACAACTCGATGTCGGTCGTCAAGTCCTACGCGGCGGGCTACTCCAAGCCGCAGATCCTGGGCGGCGACTTCAACGCCGACGCCGACCAGATCTGCTCGTCCTCCGGGATGTCGCCGGCCTTCATCGACACCTGGAAGCTGGCGGGCTCGGGCAGCGGGTTCACGTCGCGGACCCCGTCGCCCACCATGAAGCTCGACTACCTGTTCACCGACGCGGGGAAGCGGGCGAACCCGACCTCGACCCGTGTCGCGACCAACACCGGCACGGCGTCCGACCATTACCCGGTGGTGACGACCTTCTCCGTGCGCTGATTTCCCCTCCCTCTCCCGTCCCCTCGAGGACGCACTCCGATGCGAGTGCGTCCTCCTCTTTTTGTCTTGTGGGGGCGTCTCGCGTTCAAATCCGCGCCGAACGCCTGTATTCTGATTTGACCGGAACATCTGGCGCGGCGGGCCCCGGGTGCTGCTGCAGGCCTGCCTCGACCCGCACGCCCATCGCGCGCGGGTCTTCAAGCGGCGGATTCCGCCGTGCTCGAGGCCCGACGGAGGCGGAATGGCACTTGACGATGCGCTGGTTCGCCTGCCGAGGCCGCGGCCGGCCGTCGCATGGACGGCGGCGCTGGCCGTCGTCACCGTGTGGGGGATCCTCCGCCTTGTCGTCTTCCAGTCCTTCAACTTTCCGCTGACCTACGCCCTGCCGCTGCTGCTATGCGTCTGGACGCGGAGCGGGCGGATGCTGTGGGCGATGGCGGGGACCTTCGTCGCCAACCACACGCTCAGGCAGTTCGTATTCCTGTCCCCGGCTGTCGCCGACGCGCCTGGTGCGTTCTGGAGCTACCTCGCCACCCTGGCGAACATCCTCGTTGCCGCGCTGGTGGTCGAGGCGATCATCGCGCTGCGGCGGCGCCTCGAGGCTGCGGTCCACAACGCCGAGGAGAAGCGTGCCGAGGTGTTCGCGCAGGCCGCCAGGGTTCGCGAGCAGGCGGAGGAGCTGGCCGCACAAAACGAGGAGCTTTCGCGCCAGGCCGAGGAACTGGCCCGGATTGGGGAAGAGCTGAACGCCCAGTCCGAGGAGCTGGCGGCGCAGAACGAGGAGTTGAGGACGCAGTCCGAGAAGATCCAGCGGCTCAACGCCGAGCTCGCCCGCCGGGGGGATCTCCTGCAGACGCTGCTCGAGGCGACCCGCACGCTGCGTGCCGAGGCCGCCGTGGCCAACCACCTGTGCTCGGCGGCGCTCGACCTGATCGGCCCTCCCTCGGTGGTGGCGGCCGTTCGCGAGCAGCGCGACGGGACGATCGCGGTCGTGGGGGCGGCGGGCGTTCCCCAGATGGTCGCGCTTCCCGGGCCGGTGCCCGCCGGGGCTTCGTTCGCCGGCGTGGTCATGCGCGAGGACCGGACCGCGTCCCTTTCGGATTGCTCGCTTCGCCCCGACCTTGCCCTGCTGGAAGTCACCGGGGAGCGCCCCTTCCAGTCGGTCCTCGCGTCGCCGATACACGTGGCGGGCCGTCCAGTGGCGGTGCTGGAGGTCTACGGGCACGCCCCTCACGAGTGGACGGCGGAGCAGTACCGCCTCGTTCGCTGGCTCGCGCTCCAGGGATCGCAGATCATCGAGACGCTGCGCCTCCAGGGCGCCATCCGGCGGCAGGCGGCGCTCATCGAGCTGAGCCCCGATGCAACCATCGTCCAGGACGGCGAAGGAAGAGTCTCCTTCTGGAGCCGGGGAGCCGAAGCGCTCTATGGCTGGAAGCGCGAGGAGGCGCTCGGGCGGACCACCGTCGAGTTGCTGCACACGCAGCCCGACCCCGCCGAGATCCGGCGGCGGGTGCTGGAGCAGGGTCGCGTCACCTGCGAGCTGACGCAAGCGACGCGGGAGGGCAGCGTCGTCACAGTCGAGAGCCGGTGGCTGGCGCAGCGGGGCCGGGACGGTGAGATCGAGTTCCTCGAGTCGAATACCGACATCACCGAGCGCAAGCGGGTCGAGGAAGCCCTTCGCCGGGCGGACGAGCACAAGAACCGCTTTCTGGCCATTCTCTCGCACGAGCTGCGGAACCCGCTCGCCCCGATCCGCTACGCCCTCCAGGTGCTGGCGCGCAACTCGAAGGACTCGCCTTCACCCGCCGATGGCGACGCCGCCCACGCGATCGAGGTGATCGAGCGGCAGCTGGGCCACCTCGTGAGGCTCGTGGACGACCTGCTCGACGTCACCCGCATCGCGAGCAACAAGATCAAGCTGCAGAAGCGGGTGGTCACGGTGGCCCGCATCGTCAAGCAGGCGGTGGAGGCGGCGATGCCGGTCATCCGGCAGGCGCGGCACGAGCTGGTCGTGTCGCCGCCGCCCGACGACCTCTGCGTGGACGGCGACGCCGAGCGGCTCGCCCAGGTGTTGATCAACCTGCTGAACAACGCCGCCCGCTACACCCCCGATGGCGGCGTGATCACCCTCCGGTCCGAGTCCGAGAACGGGGAGGTGGTGCTGTCGGTCAGCGACACCGGGATCGGGCTGCGGGCCGAGGATGTGCCGTCGCTCTTTCAGATGTTCAGCCAGGTCGGCGACTCCGGCCGCGGCGGCGGTCTCGGCATCGGGCTGGCGTTGGTAAAGGGCGTCGTCGAGCTGCACGGCGGGCACGTCGAGGCGCGAAGCGCCGGGGTTGGCCTAGGTAGCACCTTCCTCGTCCGCCTGCCGGCTGCCAGGGAGGCCCCCGCGCCGAGGCCCGAGGCTCCGCAGATCACGGTCGCATCCGCGCGGCGCGTTCTCGTGGTGGACGACAACCCCGACACGGCCCTGATGATGAAGGCCTTGCTCGAGCTGGACGGCCACGAGGTGTTCGTCGCCCACGACGGAACGTCGGCCCTGCGCATGGCGCACGAGCTGCTTCCCCAGGCCGTGCTGCTCGACATCGGCCTGCCCTCGATGGACGGTTACGAGGTCGCGCGCGGCCTGCGCCTCGATCCGAGGACCAGCCAAGCCTTCCTGGTTGCCGTGACCGGGTGGGGACAGGAAGAGGACCGCAGGCGGGCCCGGGAGCACGGCTTCGACGCTCACCTCACCAAGCCGGCCGACCCCGAGCACATCAGGCGCCTCGTGGCGTCGGCGGGCGGGGCGGCGGAGACGAAGATGGACGCGGGATAGACGAAGGTTCAGGGGGTCAGAGGCCGGGCAGCGGCCCCCACGCGGGCATCGAGTTGTTACCGACCCGCGTCACTTGCCGGAGCCGTTCGCCGTTTCGGGTCATGGTCCAGATCTGCTGCCCGCCCACCCGCGTCGAGGTGAAGGCGAGGTGGCGGCCCGAGGGCGCCCACGCCGGGCTCTCGTTGAAGCCCTCCCCGTAAGTCAGTTGCCGCGCCACGCCGGTGGCCACCTCGATCACCTTGATGTCGAAGCCGGTCTTGGTTCGCGAGACGTAGGCGATCTCGTCGAACGGGGGCGGCGACCAGGTGGGCCGGTCGCAGTAGCGCTCGTCGGTGAGCTGCCGCTGGTTGGCGCCGTCGGCGTCCATGATCCAGATCTGCGGCCGCCCCGAGCGCCCCGAGGTGAAGGCGATCCGGTTCCCGCCTGGTCGCCAGACGGGAGAGGTGTCGATGGCCCAGTGGCGCGTGAGGCGCGTCAGGCCGGAGCCGTCTCGGTTGGCGACGTAGATCTCCTCGTTCCCGTCGCGATTCGAGGTGAAGGCGATGCGGCGCCCGTCAGGCGCCCAGGCCGGCAGCCAGTTCTTCCCGCCGACTCTCAGCCTGCCGTCGCGGCCCGCGCCGGGCTTCGCGAAGGCCACCGCCTGGAACCCGCTCTGGAACGAGGTGTAGGCGAGGCCCGCCCCGTCGGGCGACCAGCTCGGTGTCAACACGATGTCGCCGTCGAAGGTCACGCGGCGCTGGTTGGCGCCGTCGTAGTCGGCGACGAAGATCTCCTTCACCCGCCGCATGTAGCCGGTCGGCTCGCGCTTGGCGCCCGATCGGTCCGACACGAACGCGAGACTCGTCGTAGCCACGCCGTGCAGGTTCGCCTGGGCCGCGTGCAGCTCGTTGGCCATCACGTGGCCGATCGTCCGCGGGGCGTCGGCCGGCCCCAAGTACTCCCTTGCAAAGGCCACCTGGCCGCTGGCCACGTCGAAGGCGCGGACGGCCATTCGCAGCCGATCGCCTTCGACCGCCGGCTGAACCACGAGGACGCCGTCCACTCCGCGCTCGCCCCACTGGCGCAGCCCGGCGTCTCCTTCGCGAGCGGGCGCCGCCAGGCCATCCACCTCGTCCAGAGCGGCCAGTTCGAAGGCTGCCTCGAAGGCGAGGTCGTCCCCGAACACGCCGATGGCCTCGTCGACGGCCCCGGCAGCCCCGCCGGCAGTCGGCGCCACCACGGCGAGCCGCGGCGCGGCACCATCCCGTCCCCGCACGACCACCGACGCGAGCCGCTCGACCGGCCGCGACACGATCAGCGGACGGTCGGGCACGACGGCGAGGACGACGACGAGGCCCACAACGGTGGCGAGCACGTAGCGGAGGAAGCGCATCTGTTCTCTGGCCAGCATCATTATCGCCGCTCTCCAGCCTGGCACTCTCTTGGCAGCAGAAACCGCCATGCGCCAGCTCGTGAACGGATCGATTGCAGGCCTCGCGGCCACCGTCCCGATGAGCGCCGTCATGGCGGCGCTCCACCGGAAGCTTCCTTCCCATGAACAGTATCCGCTGCCGCCGCGGGAGGTCACGGTTGAGATCGCCCGCCGTGCCGGCGCGGAAGCGGCGGTGGACTCGGGAACAAAGCGCGAAGCCTCCACCTGGCTTTCCCACTTCGGGTACGGCGCGGCGGCCGGGACGGCCTACGGCGGACTCGCGCGGCGCATCCCCCTGGGGCCGATGACTGGAGGGGT
>DAOPQX010000145.1:0-4396 GCA_035348395.1 Vicinamibacterales bacterium
GCCGCTCGCCCCGTCGCTGTTGGCGGCCTGTCCGCGGTTGCGAATGATCGCGCACTGCGGCGGGGAGGTGAAGGCGCGGTTCGCCCGGCCGCTCTTCGACAGGCTGACGATCACCAACGCCGCCGATCCCATGGCCCGCCAGGTGGCCGAGCTGGCAGCTGCCTTTCTGCTCTACGAGGCACGGAACGTCGATCGGTACCGGGCGCAGATCCGGTGCCCGGGGACCGGCATCTTCGAGGCGCGCCACCAGCGGGGGGTGGAGGGCGAGACGCTGGCCGGCGCCACGGTGGGGCTCGTCGGCTTCGGCCGCATCGGCCGCGCGCTGGTGGAACTGCTCGTGCCGTTTGGCGCCCGGTTCGTGGTCTACGACCCCTACGCGCGCCGCCGCGTTCCCCGCGGGGCGCGCGTAAGATTCGCACCGCTCGACCGCGTCCTCGGGGCATCGCGCCTGCTCGTGCTCGCGTGCGCGCTCACCGAGGACACGCGGAACCTGCTCGACCGCGAGCGTCTGGCGCGCCTGCCCGACGGCGCCTCGATCGTCAACGTGGCGCGCGGAGGCCTGGTGGATCTCGAGGCGCTGACCGCCGAGGTCGTGGCCGGCCGGCTGCGCTGCGCGCTCGACGTGACGGACCCGCTGGAGCCGCTGCCCGACGATCACCCCCTTCGGGTCGCGCCGGGGGCCATCCTGACGCCCCACGTCGGGGCGGGGGCCGACCGCGTGCGCCGGGCGATGGCGAACGTCGTGTTGGACGAGCTCGAACGGTACTTCTCCGGCCGGCGCGTGCGGCATCGCGTGAGCCGGGCCATGCTGGACCGGATGACCTGAGCCATTCGCATGCTGAAGAGCGTAACCGCCGTCGACTATGCGGTCATCGCCGCCTACCTGCTGGCGATGCTCGCCATCGGCGCCTCCTTCATGCGCTTCAACAAGGGGGCGTCCGACTACTTCCGGGGCGGCAGCCGGATTCCGTGGTTCGTGGCCGGCCTCAGCTCCTTCATGAGCGGCTTCAGCGCCTGGACGTTCACGGGCGCGGCCGGCGTGGCGTACCAGCAGGGGCTGGTCGTCGTCCTGCTGTACGTCGGGAACGGCCTCAGCTTCCTGCTCGGGTACTGGCTCTTCGCGTCGCGCTGGCGGCGGGCGCGCATCTCGACCACGATGGAGTACCTGACGGAGCGGTTCGACGAGCGGACGCGCCAGACCTTCTCGTGGACCGCCGTGATCTTCCACCTGTTCACGGGCGCCAGCGTGCTCTTCGGCCTCGGCGTTTTCGTCAGCTCGACGTGCGGGGTGCCGATCGGGTGGACCATCCTGGCCTGCGGCGCCATCATCCTCGTCTACTGCGTGGTGGGCGGCTTGTGGGCGGTCGTGGTCACCGACTTCCTGCAGGCGGTGATCCTCCTGCCGTTCACGCTGGTTCTCTGCGCCGTCTCGCTCTCGCGAATCGGCGGCGTGAAAGCATTCCTTGAGGGGCTGCCGGCGCCGATGACGTCGCTCGCGCTGCCGAACGAGTTCGGGTGGGGATACGTGGCGGCGTGGACGGTAATGGTGAGCTTCGGCTACAACACGTCGGTCATGGCGCAGCGCTACTTCGCCGTGGACGACGAGCGGTCGGCACGGAAGGTGTCGCTGCTGTGCTGCGGCCTCTTCCTGCTGGGGTCGCTGCTCTGGTTCGTGCCGCCGCTGGCCGTCAGGGTCCTGTACCCCGACATCGCGGCGCTCCTGCCGGGGCGCGCGAACCCGCACGAGGCGTCGTACGCGGTCGCCACGCTGGCCCTCCTGCCGAACGGCCTGATCGGGGTGATGCTGGCGGCGATGTTCAGCTCGACGATGTCGAACCTGTCGGGGACGTTCCACCTCCACGCGGCAATCATCGTGCGCGACATCTACCTGTGGATCTTCCCCCGGCGCGACGGCGAGCGGCACCTGCTGGCGGTCGGCTGGGTGGCCACCTTCTTCGTGGGCGCGAGCATCATCGCGCTGGCCTTCGTGATGGCCGAGAGCGGGCGCAGCGTGTTCAGCGTGATGCTGACGGTGAACACGATCATGTCGCTCGCATACGGCCCGCCCGCGCTGCTCGGCCTGCTCATCTCGCGCACGCCGCGCTGGTCGGGGCTCGCGTCGTTCCTGGTCGGCCTGGCGCTCGGGTGCGTGGGGACCTTCGGGTTCGGCTGGGGGCTGATCGCGAACGTGGTTGGCGTGCTGCCCGCCTCGATCGCGGTGTTCCTCCTGTCGATTCCCTTCGAACGTCGCGACGCGGCGGGGGCGGCGGGGCGGCGCCGCCTGGCCGAGCGGCTGGCCACGCCGGTGGACGTCGCGCGGGAGCTGGGCGCGAGCGAGGACCGTACCACCGAGGTCTTCCGCTTCCTGTCGCGGGCGACGGCGGGCGTGGGGCTCGTCAGTCTGCTCCTGATGGCCTGGGCCGCACCGGGCGAGCGCGGCACCGTCGTTCTCTATTCGGGCATCACGCTGCTCGTCGCCGTGCTGCTGGCGCTCGTCAAGGGCGCCCCCGCGCCTGCCCGCGCGGAGCGCACGTAGGGAGAGATCCATGACCACCCGACTTGCCCGCCTGGGATGCTTGGTTTCCCTGATCCTGGCGGTGACGCCCGTTGCGTCGCCGGCCGGCGTGAAGCGCGTCTGGGCCGTCAACGACACCGAGAAGATTGCGCGCGAAAATCTCTCGAGCCCGCTGGCGGCGGGGAACTCGGCCTGGGACGGGAGAAGCGTGAAGCTGTTCGGCGCACGCAACGAGGTGCTGGCCGTGCAGGTGATCGTCGAGGCCGACGAGCGGGGCATCGCGTCGCTCTCGCTGCGGCTCCCCGAACTGAAGCAGCGTGGAGGAACAGCACGCTTCGCCTACGTTCCGCCGGGCGCCGATCCGACCGACTCGGTTGGCCGGCCGATCCAGCTGTTCGCGCTGAACTACATGCACGTTCCCGGTCCCGCGACCGCGCATTGGATCTACAGGGCCGGCACCGAGTCGGCCGCGCGCGGCATGGGGTGGCAGCCGGTGCAGATCGTCCCCGAGAACGCCCGCAGCGGGCGCGGCGGCTTCCCGCTCGGCGTGCCGCCGTCGAGCAACCAGGCGTTCTGGATCGAGATCTACACCGGGAAGGAGCGCCCGGCCGGCATCTACGAGGGCGCCATCGAGATCGTGGCCGACGGCCGGACGATCCGCCTGCCGATCGAGCTGGAGCTGTTCGGGTTCGCCCTGCCCGACGAGAACAGCCTGAACCTGATGGTGTACTTCGAGGGCAGCCAACCCGAACGGTACATGGGCCGGAACTTCGACGCCGAGTTCCACCGTTTCGCGCATCGCCACCGTGTCGAGCTGGTGCACGCGTACGACGAGGCGGCGCTCCGGCAGGCGTTCGCGCGCTTCACCGGCGCCGCGTTCACGCCGGCGGAACGGTACGAAGGCCCTGGCGAGACGGTGGGCCACCGCTTCGCGCCTGCGACCTTCTACGGCCCCGGCCGCGCCTTCGAATCGCGCGAGTCGGCCCGGTCGCGGTCGGACGCCTGGATGACGTTCCTCGAGAAGACGCTGCCGGGCGCCATCACGTTCCTGTACCTGCCGGACGAGCCGGGGCCCGCCCAGTATCCCCGGCTTCGCGAGCTGGCCGACTACGTGCACTCGAACCCGGGCCCCGGGCGGCGCCTGAAGACGTTCGCGACCAAGGAGTACGTGCCCGAGCTCGACGGGGCGGTGGACATCTGGTGCGCCCCCCCGCAGACGTACGACATCGCGCGTGCCAGGTCGGAGCGGGCGAAGGGGCGCGAGTACTGGACCTACAACGGCAGCCGGCCGTTCCTCGGGGTCCCGTCGATCGAGGCGCCGGCAGCCGACCCGCGGTCGATGGCGTGGGCGGCCTTCAAGGAGAACATCCCGACGTTCTTCTACTGGCACGGCGTGCACTGGTTCCACAACAGCCAGAAGCAGGGCGACCGGAGGCAGAACGTGTGGGCGAACCCGGTCACCTTCGACAACCGCGGACAGCCCGGCAAGGAGGACACCGGATTTGCCTATGGGGACGGCGTGCTGATCTACCCGGGGCTCGAGGTCGTGCACCCCGAAGAGGACCGCGGCATCGCGGGCCCCGTGTCCACCGTGCAGCTGGCCAACTACCGGCGCGGCCTGCAGGATCACCTGTACCTCACCCTGGCGAGGAAGGCGGGGCTCGGCGACCTGGTGGACGAGGCGCTGCGGGCGATCGTGCCGCGCGTGTTCTCCGAGGCGGACGCGAAGTCGAAGGTGGGCTGGGCGGAGGCGGGCGACGCCTACGAGGCGATGCGGCTGAAGATCGGCCGCGCCCTCGCCGCGAAGTAGACGCGGGTCCACGTTAACCACAGAGGCACAGAGAACACAGAGATTAGATGCTTGTCCACGTTCAACGCAGA
>DAOPQX010000145.1:4496-8517 GCA_035348395.1 Vicinamibacterales bacterium
GGTGCCGTCAGCGGCGCGTGCGGAGCTTCTTCAGCGTGTCGGCGACCTGTGGCTGGTTCGGATCGAGGGCGAGCGACTCGCCGAGCGCGGCGGCCGCGCCCCGCTCGTCGCCCAGCTGCAGCCTCGTCATGCCGAGGCCCGCGTAGGCGATCGCGGTTCGCTGGCCGGCCGCGATGGCGCGGTCGAAGAAGGCGAGGGCCTCCTGCGGCCGGCCGGTTGCGACCAGGGCACCCGCGGCGTAGAGCAGCGCCTCCCCGTCCTTCGGGTTCCGCTCGATCGCCTTCCTGAACAGCGCGAGCGCCTCCTCGCGCTGCCCGGTCCGCATCCGGACGACCCCCAGCTTCACCGACGCCGGGCCGTCGTCCGGCGCGGCGGCCAGCACGCGGCCGTAGAAGCCGCCCGCCGCCGCCAGGTCGCCCCGGACGAGCGCCAGGTCGCCGAGGCCGCGCAGGGCCTCCGAGTGCTCGGGCGCAATCGCCAGCACCTGCTCGAACGCGCGGGACGCTTCCTCGGTCCGCTGCGCGTTCACCAGGACGTCGGCGCGCGCCAGCCAGGCGGGAACCAGGCGCGGCTGCAGGGCGGAGGCCCGGTCCAGCGCCGCGATCGCCTCGTCTGCGCGCCCTGCCAGGCGGAGGCTCTCGGCGAGAACGACGAGGTCTTCGGCGGTCATGGGACCCGCCTTCTCGATCGCGTGCATGTCGGCCACCGCCTCGTTCGCGCGCCCCAGCACGCCCAGCGCCACGGCGCGGTGCCGCCGGGCGAGCACGGCCTCGGGGGCCTCGCGCAGCACCGCCGTCAGCTCCGACACCGCCGTGGCGGGATCGATCCGCGCCAGCTCCATGCCCCGCTCGAGGCGCGCCACCAGCGGCAGCGCGTCCTTGGGATCGCGCTTCGACGAGGCGGTCTCGGGCGAGAAGGGGCCGCCGCCGAGGTACCCGAGCGAACGCAGCCGCTCCGCCGATTCCGCGTCCACCGTGGCGGTGGCGTCGGGCGTCGGGGTGCGGAGCGCCGCGCGCAGGGGCCTGCGCAGCGCCTCCACGCGCGCCGCCTCGGCGGCGGCGCGGTCGTGCTGCTCCCGCGGATCGGCCTGGAGGTCGTACAGCTCGGGCCGGGGAGCGTCGACGAGCTTCCAGCGCGACGTCCGCCAGGCGTACAGCGGCGCCCACCGCAGGTGGATGCTCGCGAAGAGCGACTCGGCGTACGCCGGCTCGTCGCTCATCGGCTGGCCGTCGATCGCCGGGCGCAGTGAACGGCCCTCGATCGCGCCGGCCGGCCGCTGGCCCGCGTAGTCGAGGAGGGTCGGCGCCACGTCGATCAGGCGGGCCACCATCGGCGGCACCCGTCCGGCCGGAATGCCCGGCCCTGCCACGATCCAGGGCACCAGCAGCGTCGAGTCGTAGACGAACATGCCGTGCGTGGCTTCGCCGTGCTCGCCGAGGCTCTCGCCGTGGTCGGCCGTCACCACGATGAGCGTGTTGCCGGTGAGGCCGCGCTCGTCGATGCGCTGCAGCAGGCGGCCCAGCTGCGCGTCCACGAACGCGATCTCCCCGTCGTACGGGCGGCCGGCGAAGGCGTCCGCGTACTCGGCGGGCGGCTCGTACGGGGAGTGCGGGTCGTAGTAGTGCACCCAGAGGAACCACGGCGCCGGTGAAGACGAGGCACCCTCGTCCAGCCACTTCAGGGCGGCGCGCGTGGTCATGTCCGCGGGGCGTTCGACGTACGGCGCGCGCCTTGGATCGTTCCCGCGCGGGAACGCCGCGTCGTAGGTCTCGAAGCCCCGGTCGTACCCGAAACGCCGCTCCAGCGGGAAGCCCGAAACGAATGCCGCGGTGCGCCAGCCCGCTTTCGCGAGCGCGTCGGGCAGCGTGGGCACGCTGACCGGCAGCACGTAGTCGGAGTTGTTCCGGACGCCGTGCCCGAGCGGGGTCAGCCCCGTCAGGATCGAGGCGTGCGAGGGGCCGGTGATGGGGGAGTGCGCCACCCCGGTCGCGAACCGGGCGCCGCGCGCGGCGAGCGCGTCGATGACCGGCGTGCGCGCCGCCTGGTTGCCGTAGCAGCCCAGGTGATCGGCGCGAACCGTGTCCAGCGTGACGAGGAGGATGTTCGGGGCGCCCGCCCGCGGCCCTGACGCCGCCCCGCCCGACTCCGGGTTGTTCCCTCGCGACACCAGCCACGCCGTCACCGCGAGCGCGGCCACGGCGGCAGCCACCAGCAACACGGGGAGCCATCCCCGGCGCCGTGGAGGCGCGCCGGCGGCGGGACGGACTGGGGTTGCCATGCGACGGGGCGGGCGTCTTTCGCGGGAAGGCACGCCGAATCGTACCGGCGGCCTTGCCTGGCGGTCAACAATCTCTTGACTTACGATTCGTAAAGTAATAGAAAGCGTGCATCGTATCTTTTGCTTGCGTTTGCCACCTTTTGGAGGGGTTCCGGCGAGGAGGATGCCATGCGAGTGCAAGTCGGCGCTGGGCGGGTGTGGCGGCGGCTGGCGTGGGTGGCTGTGACAACCCTTGTCCTGGCGCTCGTGGCGCCGGCGACGGGCGCGGCGCAGTCCGTGCTCGGGTCGATTCGCGGGACGGTGACCGATACGGGCGGAGGCGTCATTCCCAAGGCGCCCGTGTTGATCACCGATGAAACGACCGGGCTGCCCCGGACGCTCGACACCGACAGCCGGGGAGTGTTCGAGGTGGTCAACCTCCAGCCCGGCACCTACCGGGTCGAGGTGATCGTCCCGGGGTTCAGGAAGTTCGAACGCCCCGGCATCATCGTCCGAACCGGCCAGGCGGCGCTGGTGAACGTGGAGCTGGAGATCGGGCCGATTGGCGAGAGCGTGACGGTGACGGGCTCGGCGCCCGCCAACGTCATCACGCTCGACAGCCCGTCGGTGACCAAGGGGCTCGACGAGCAGCAGCTGCGCGACCTGCCGCGCGCCTCCCGCGACATCCAGTCGTTCCTCTACCTGAACCCGAACGTGGCCGGCACCGCTGAAGGCGACATGCAGTTCCTGGGCGGGCGCACCTACGGCGTGTCGTACGTGCAGGACGGCCAGGCGTCCACCAACGCCATCTTCGGCACGGTAGGCAACTCGGCGCCCGGCCTCGACGCGATCCAGGAGATGCAGGTGCTCTCGAACTCGTACAGCGCCGAGTACGGGGGCCTGGCCGGGGTGGTCGTCACCACCAAGCGCGGGGGCCAGAAGTTCCACGGGTCGGCGTTCTGGGACTTCAACTCGAACGAGCTGAACCAGCTGACCTACGGCCAGAAGCTGACCGGCGTGAGCAGGGACGACCCCAACGCCGACACCTCGGTTCACCGTTACGGCGGGGCGCTCGGCGGCCCGCTGTTCAAGCGGACGTTCTTCTACGCGAACTACGAGGGGTTGCGCGACAAGACGATCCAGGGTGGCGGCACCATCACCGTGCCGGGCGCGGCGCTCCGCGCCGGCGACTTCTCGGCGTCCACGATCACGGTGAGGGATCCTGAAACCGGGGAGCCGTTCCCGGACAACCAGATTCCTGCCGAGCGCATCAGCCCGATCGCCCAGAACATCATGAACATGTTCTGGCCGATGCCGAACCGGTCGGTCGTGGCGAGCGGGATGGGCACCTTCCAGCAGTACGTGCCCGTCAAGCGGAAGCGCGAGCGGTTCGACCTCCGGCTCGATCACGAGGCGGGAACCGGCAACCAGTTCTTCGCGCGGGGCAGTTACCAGTACCGGAACCCGACCCGGATGCAGTGGGAGGCCGGGGCTGCCCTGACGCAGCTGCCGCTGGTCAAGAGCGCGATGAACACGTACGCGCTGGTCGGCGGGTGGACCTCGATTCTCAGCAGCCGGCTCGTGAACGAAGTGCGGGTCGGGTACAACTTCGACGGGAGCGAGCGGAAGAGCACCTGGCAGGCGGGCGACATCGCCGCGAAGATGGGCATCGAGCTGCCGCCGAGCGTCTCCCCCGACACCCCCGGCTTCCCCTCGATCAACTTCGTTGCCGGTTCGAACCGTCCCGGGAACATCGCCGACGGC
>DAOPQX010000146.1:0-8476 GCA_035348395.1 Vicinamibacterales bacterium
GCAGGAGTTCATCCAGAACCTGAAGATCGACCTCTACCCCGAGGAGGTCTACACCTTCACGCCGAAGGGGCAGGTGAAGCCGCTGCCGCGCGGCGCGACGCCGGTCGACTTCGCGTACTCCATCCACACCGACGTCGGCAACCAGTGCGTCGGCGCCCGGGTCAACGGCCGGATGGTCCCGCTCCGCACGCCGCTCAAGAACGGCGACATCGTCGAGATCGTCACGCAGGCGAAGCACAGGCCCAGCCGCGACTGGCTGAACTTCGCCGTCACCAACCGCGCCCGGAACAAGATCAAGCACTACCTGGAGGGCGAGGAGAAGGCCCGCGCCGTCGAGCTGGGCCGGCGCGTGCTCGAGAAAGAGGTGCGCCGCTTCGACCTGAACGCCAAGGCGCTGCTCGACGAGGCGGCACTCGAGAAGGCCGCGGCGGCCTCGGGCGTCCAGAAGGTCGACGACATGCTCGCCGCCGTCGGGTTCGGACGCCTGCAGGCCCGGCAGGTTCTCGACAAGCTGGTGCCCGCCGAGCAGCTGCAGGAGCCCTCGCCCTCCACCGGCGTGGTGTCGGCCGTCCGCCGCGCGCTCTCGAGGGGCGGCGACCGCATCAAGGTCCGGGGCGCTGACGACGTCCTGGTGGTCCGCGCGCGGTGCTGCAACCCGATCCAGGGCGAGAAGATCGTCGGCTACATCACGCGCGGCAAGGGAGTGTCGGTGCACTCGGCGGCCTGCCCCAACGTCGCGAACCTGCTCTACGCCTCCGACCGCCGGATCGACGTCGAGTGGGACCTGGGCGGCGAGCCGGGCCGGTACGGCGTCGACCTGAAGCTCACGGTCGAAGACCGGAAGGGACTGCTGGCCGAGATCAGCGCGAAGATCGCCGACATCAACACCAACATCATCAGCGTCGAGGCGCGCAGCGAGGACGGCCGTCTCGACCACATCGCGATGACTGTCGAGATCCACGACGTCAAGCACCTGCAGAAGGTGCTCAAGTCGCTGCGCCGGGTGAACGGGGTGCTGGACGTGGAGCGCGCCGCCGGCTGACGCCGGGGGCCGGAGCAGGAAGGGAATTTTCGGGTTCAGTTCGCCCCGAGGTAGACGATCGCCTCGATCTCCACCCGGACATCACGCGGCAAGCGCGAGACCTGGACCGCCGCGCGCGCGGGCGCGGGCGAGCCGAAGAAACCGGCGTACACCTGGTTCATCCCCTCGAAGTCGTTCAGGTCGGCGAGGTACACGGTCGTCTTGACCACGCCCGCGAAGGTGGCCCCGGCCGCCTTCAGGATCTCCCCCATGTTCTCGAGCACCCGGCGAGTCTGAGCCGAGACGTCGCCCGCCACCACCGCCCCGCTCGATGGGTCGAGGGGAATCTGGCCAGAGACGAACAGGAAGTCGCCGGCCCTGACGGCCTGGGAGTACGGCCCGATGGCCGCCGGGGCGAGAGCGGTCGAGACGGCCTGCGCCACGGCTAGGCCGCCTTGATCACCTTGCCCGAGCGGAGGCAGCGCGTGCAGACGCGCAGCCGCTTCACGCCGCCGTTCACCGACGCGCGCACCGTCTGGAGGTTCGGCTCGAACCGCCGGGAGGTCACGTTGTGCGCGTGGCTGATGTTGCGCCCGACGACCGGGCCCTTGCCGCAAATCTCACACCGCTTCGCCATGGCTACCCGCCCGAGAAGGAGTCGACAGGTTGGGGTTCCACCCGGAACACGAAACCATGAGTATACCACGCCCCAGCCAGGTTTCCGCTGCCCGGCACCGGTCGCCCGATCAGGGAACGATGAGGCTCGGGCCGGCGCCGGCAGGGCCAGCCTGAAGTCCGGCCGTCCGCGCTTCGCGCTCCGCCTCGCGCGACACTCGCCGGACGGCCTCGAGCAGGCTGGCCGGGCCCGCCGAGCCCTGGCGCCCGGCGGCCCGGGCGGCCGCCTCGACGCGCCGAAGCACGACGGCGGCGTCGCGCTCCAGCGTCCGCGACGAGTCGATGCCGGCCTCGGCCAACACCCGCCTGATGTCGGCTCCCAGCCGCTGCCCGACGAGCGAGCCGGCGCGGTGCTCGTAGATGAGCCCCTTGCCCGCCGTCTCGTAGGTGGCCGCCAGCGCGGCGGCCGCCTCGGCCACGTCGGCGTCCGTGGGAGTGAGGAACGGGTCGGCGAACGCCAGCACGGGTTGCAGGACCAGCCAGCAGAGCTGCTGCTGCCGCTCGTCGAGCCCCTCCAGCATCGCGGCCATCGAGGCGGTGTCGCGCTCGTGCTGCCGGCGGACGGAAGCGGGCGGATGGGCACGGGAAGAGGCGAGGAACGGGCAATCCGGGGGGCAGGCAATCTCGGTCAGGCGCTTGGTCCCGCAGCACACGGGGCAGATCCGAGCCCCCTTGGCGGGGCAGAAGCGGCGCGGCGCGCGCTCGCGGCACAGAGGACATGACGACATGGCGTCAGCTTCGCATACGCCGGGGTGCCGGGCAAGGCAGGAAGGCAAACTTGCCACACCGGAGGGTCAGACTTGTTGCAGAGAGAGGACAGGCTGAACGCGGCCGGCGGCTTGGAAGCCGTCTTGCGACCGGCGGCGTCTAAAAAGGCGACGGGGTCGAAGCCGAAGCGTCAGCGGACCGGCAGAGGACGGTAATTAGCTGAACCGTCAGCCTTTCGCGGTCCGCCGGATGGGATGAGCTGTTCGCGAGCGTGTGAAGACGCTACACGCCCTTCCGGGAGTCGCTGTAAGGTTTTCGGCAAACCGGCGGCGTGGGCGGAGATAAATCGAGAAAACGACGATCTGCACGATATGGCCGTGGATTTGCATGGTGCGTCGTGCTACTATGTGCCCTCCTGCGAAGGCAGGGCCGACGCGGAAGGAGCGTCAGCGCCATGGAAGCGACCAAGAAGAAGAAGAGAGTTGAAGCCGGCAAGGCGCGGTATGAAGAGCTGAAGGAGATGCTGGAGGAGCGCCGCCGTCAGATCCTCAGCCAGGTCCATGAGAAGATCCGCGACGTCCGGACCGAGAACGTGTCCGGCAAGGTCAATACGGTCCTGGATCCCGGCGAGAGTTCCGAGGCCGGGATTCAAGAGGACATCGAGTTCGCCCTCATCCAGATGAAGGCCGAGACGCTGCACAAGATCAACGAGGCGCTTCAGCGGCTCGAGGAGGGCGCGTACGGCAACTGCTTCGAGTGCGGCGAGGAGATCTCCCGCCAGCGCCTGCGGGCGCTGCCGTTCGCGGTCCGGTGCATCGAGTGCGAGGAGGCGCGCGAAACGGCGCAGAAGCGCGAGCGCATGATGTCGCAGAGGAGCGCGAACTCGGCGCTCTTCTTCGACATGTCGAGCTGACGATCGCCGTCAACCGGGCGGGCCTTCCGGCCCGCCCGTCCCGACCGCCTTCCTCCCGATATTCTCCAACCCGTATCCCAAACGAGAGCGTGGCATGAGCGAGGATCCCGAAACCCCGATATTCGACGAGGCCGGGGGGGAGCGGGCCCTCTCGATTCCCCCGGAACTGCCGGTTCTGCCGCTGCGGGACACCGTCCTCTTTCCGAATTCGTTCATGCCGCTGGCTGTCGCCCGCGAGAGCTCGATTCGCCTCATCGACGAAGCGATCAGCGGCGGCAAGCTGATTGCCGTCTTCACGCAGCGCGACGCCAGCGTCGAGGAGCCGGGGCAGGACGACCTGCACCGCATCGGCACCGCGACGCACGTCCACAAGATGTTCAAGCTGCCCGACGGCAGCCTGCGGCTGATCGTGCAGGGGCTCGCGCGGCTCCGGATGGTCAAGCTCGTCTCGCTCAAGCCCTACCTGCGCGCCGAGGTGTCGGCCGCCGGCGAGGACCTGCGCGAGGAGGACCGGCTCGAGATCGACGCCCTCCAGCGGAACATCAAGACGAACTTCCAGCAGGTCGTCTCGCTGTCCCCGCTGCTCTCCGACGACCTCCAGACGCTGGCCATCAACATCACCGACCCGGGCAAGCTCGCCGACTTCATCGCCTCGAGTCTGACCACCATCGCCACCTCGGCCAAGCAGGAGGTGCTCGAGACGCTAGACGTCCGCGCGCGCATGGACCTGCTCAACCGGATCCTGATCAAGGAGCTCGAGGTGCTCGAGCTGGGGTCGAAGATCCAGTCGCAGGTGCAGTCGGAGGTGGGCAAGAACCAGCGCGACTACTTCCTCCGCGAGCAGCTCAAGGCGATCCAGAAGGAGCTGGGCGAGGGCGACGACCAGGCCAAGGAGATCGAGGAGCTGCGGGGCAAGATCGAATCGGCCGGCATGCCCGAACCGGTGAAGAAGGAGGCGCTGCGCGAGCTCGACCGCCTCTCGAAGATGCCGGTGGCGGCCGCTGAGTACACGGTCTCGCGCACCTACCTCGACTGGCTCGTCGCGCTTCCCTGGAACCGCAGGACCGACGAGGTGATCGACCTCAAGCGCACGAAGGACGTCCTCGACGCCGATCACTCCGACCTCGTGCGCGCGAAGGACCGCATCCTCGAGTACCTCGCGGTCCGCAAGCTGAACCCCGAGGTGAAAGGCCCGATCCTCTGCTTCGTCGGCCCCCCCGGCGTCGGCAAGACCTCGCTCGCCAAGTCGATCGCCACCTCGCTCGACCGGAAGTTCGTCCGCATCTCGCTCGGCGGCATGCGCGACGAGGCCGAGATCCGCGGGCACCGCCGCACCTACATCGGCGCCCTCCCGGGGCAGATCATCCAGGGGCTGCGCCGGGCCGAGTCGAAGAACCCGGTGTTCATCCTCGACGAGATCGACAAGCTCGGCGCCGACTTCCGGGGCGACCCCGCCTCGGCGCTGCTCGAGGTGCTCGATCCCGAGCAGAACAACACGTTCCGCGACCACTACCTCGACGTCCCCTTCGATCTCTCCGAGGTCCTGTTCATCACCACCGCGAACATCCTCGACCCGGTGCCCCCGGCGCTCCGCGACCGCATGGAGGTCCTCGAACTCCCCGGCTACACGGAGGAGGAGAAGCTCAAGATCGCGCAGGAGCACCTGGTCGGCAAGCAGGTCCAGAACCACGGGCTGAAGCCGGAGCAGATCGAGTTCACCGAGGGGGCGCTTCGCGCCATCATCCGCGGCTACACCCGCGAGGCCGGCGTCCGGAACCTGGAGCGCGAGATCGCCGCGGTCTGCCGCAAGGCCGCCCGGCGCCGTGCCGAGGGGCTGGAGGAACCGCTCACGGTTACCCCGGACGTGGTGGTCGAGATGCTCGGCGCGCCGAAGGTCCTCGAGGAGGAGATGGAGGAGCGCACCAAGAACCCCGGGGTCGCCATCGGCCTCGCGTGGACCCCGCAGGGGGGCGAGGTGCTCTTCGTCGAGGCCTCGCGCATGCCGGGAACCGGCAGCCTGACGCTGACCGGGCACCTCGGCGACGTCATGAAGGAGTCGGCCAGGGCGGCGCTGTCGTGGCTGCGCGCCAACGCCACCGCCTTCGGCATCGACCCCAACTTCTACCGGGCCGCCGAGATCCACCTGCACGTGCCGTCGGGCGCGATCCCGAAGGACGGCCCCTCGGCCGGCGTCACGATGGTGACCGCCCTCTGCTCCGAGCTGACGGGGCGCCCGGTGCGGGGCGATCTCGCGATGACCGGCGAAATCACCCTGTCGGGCCGGGTGCTGCCCGTCGGCGGCATCAAGGAGAAGGTGCTCGCGGCTCGCCGCGTCGGGATTCGAGAGGTGATCGTTCCCGCGCGCAACGAGAAGAACATCGTCGAGGACCTGAACGAGGAGCTGCGGCGCGAGATGAAGGTGCACCTGGTCAACACGATCCAGGAGGTGCTCGACCTCGCGCTGCTGTCGGCCGTCGAAGCGCCCCGCCCGATCGCAGAGCCGGTGGCCGGCGCCCCGGCCCCCGAGGCGGGGGTGGTGCACACCGTCGATGGATAGCGACGCGATTACAGGGTTCTGTCGAGCAGCCCCAGCCCCACCGCCGTCTTCAGGTCCCGGATCTCGCCGGCGCGGACCATCTGCGTCAGCTCCTCGAGCGTGAAGCTGCGCACCTCCAGGTCCTCGTCGTCGTCGGGGATCGCGGCCGTGCCCTCGGTCCGCCGGGCGAGACCGGTGAGGCGGTAGAAGTTCATCAGCTCGTCGCAGTACCCCGGCGTGGGGTAGAAGCGCCCCACCAGCTCCGCGTCAGCGGGCACCCAGCCGGTTTCCTCCTCGCACTCGCGTGCTGCCCCCTCCGCCGGGTCTTCGCCCGGCTCGAGGCTGCCCGCCGCCAGCTCCCAGAGGTGCTCGCCGACCGCGTAGCGGTACTGCCGCACCAGGATTACGCGGCCGGGCTCGGGAATCGGCAGCAGCACGACCGAACCGCGATGGCGCACGATCTCGAGCGTCGCCTCCCGGCCGTTCGGCAGCCGCACCCGGTCGCGTTCCACCCGGAAGATCTTCCCGTCATACACCGTCTCGCCGCTCAATTGGCGGCCGGTCTTCGTCACGATGCCCTCCCGTTCGTCGTAGAGCGGCCCTTCGGGTTTCGTCGTAGAGCAGCCCTTCAGGGCTGCCTGGTCCTTGCCTGCCGGTGATGAGCAGGGCTAAAGCCCCGCTCTACGGGTCATGAGCCCTGCTCTACGGATGATGACCGGCCGCCCGTTCCAGGAGCTCGTCCAGCACGTCCTGCAGGTCTTCCGGCAGCGGCGCCTCGAACTCGAGCCGGCGGCCATCGCGCGGATGCGCGAAAACCAGGCGGCCGGCGTGGAGGAACGGGCGCTCGAGGCGCTCGACCGGGCGCAGGGAGGCTGCCATGTGGCGGCGGACGCCCCCGTAGGTTCGATCGCCCACGACAGGGTGCCCGATGGCGCTCAGGTGGACGCGAATCTGATGGGTGCGCCCGGTGTGGATGGCGACGTGGACGAGCGTCACCCCGCGAAGGTCGTGCGCCGCGGTGACGCGCGTGACCGCAGTGCGTGCGCGCCGGGCGCGCGTGGACATCTTCTCGCGGTGGACGGGGTCTCGCCCGATCGGCAGATCGATCCGCCGCCCCGCGTGCACCTCGCCCCACACGAGCGCCACGTACTCCTTCTCTACCTCACGTTCCTGGAACTGCCGTGCCAGCTCGCGGTGGGCGAGGTCGTTCTTGGCGACGACCATCAGCCCCGACGTTCCCCGATCCAGCCGGTGGACGATGCCGGGGCGCTCTTCCCCTCCGACGCCGCTCAAGTCGTCGGCGTGGAAGAGGAGGGCGTTCACCAGCGTTCCCTCGGCGTGCCCGGCACCCGGATGAACCACCATGCCGGCGGGCTTGTCGATCACGAGAACGTCCTCGTCCTGGAAGAGGATCGGCAGCGCCAGGTCCTGGGGCCGGGGCGTCGCGGCCACGGGCGGAGGGATCTCGACCACGACTGCCTGCCCGGTTTTCACAGGCTGGTTCGGCTTCGCGGCGCCCCCGCCGACCCTGACCAATCCCTCCTTGATGAGACGCTGGAGCTGGGACCGCGAGTGGGTGGGAAGGAGCCCCGCGAGGTACACGTCGAGCCGGAGGCCGGCGTCCTCCGCACCCACGGTGAACTCGTGGCGTTCCATGACGCTCAGGGCGCGGCGTGCGCTCGCCCCGGCAGGACCAGGTCGAGCAGCATCCCGGCGACGCCGACCGAGATGGCCGCGTCGGCGACGTTGAAGGCCCAGAAGTGCCAGTCGCGCCAGTAGACGTCCACGAAGTCGAGGACGTAGCCCGCTGTCACCCGATCGATCAGGTTGCCGACCGCCCCGCCGAGGATGAGGGCGAGGCCGATCCGGGCGAACTTCTGGTGCGGGGAGAGCTGGGCCGCGAACACGGCGACGGCGACCAGCGCCGCCGTCGCGAGCAGCGCGATGACTGCCGGCTTGAACGGGAAGTCGACGGCGCCCAGGATCCCGAAGGCGGCCCCTGTGTTCCGAACGTGCGTGAGGTCGAGGAATCCGGGGATGACCGTCTCGCTGGCGTGAAGCGGCAGCCGGCTGCGCACGAGTGCCTTGGTCGCCTGGTCCACGACGACGATCGCGCCGGCGATCCAGAAGGTGAGCGGCGAGAGGCCGCCTCCGCGCTGGGTCGGCACGCCGGTGGAACCGGCGGGGTGTGAGTCCTCGGGCGTCACAGTCCCGCCTCGTTCAGGGCCTGGAGGCAACGGCCGCACAGGCCCTCGCGCCCCTCGTGCCCGCCAACCGCGGGCCCGCCGACCTCGGGCACGTACCGCCAGCACCGCTCGCAGCGCTCGCCGCCGACCCGGCGCACGGTGACGACGGGCAGCGTTGCGTCGTCGCCCTCCGCGGCCTCGTCGAGCGTCACTTCCGACACGATGAACAGCGTCGGCAGATCGTCGAGGTGGCGGCGCAGCAGCTCGAGCAGGGGCCCGCGCGCCTTCAGTGTCACCGAGGCTTCGAGTGACTTGCCGACCACCTTCGCCTTTCGCAGCTTTTCGATCTCGACGTTCACCGCCTCGCGCACCTCCAGCAGCCGCTCCCACCGCGAAGCCAGCTCCGGGTCTGCGAGCGCGGACGGGTCTGGGAAGGT
>DAOPQX010000147.1:0-8447 GCA_035348395.1 Vicinamibacterales bacterium
GGCGCGACGAGGGCACCGAGACGGTCAGGTCGAGCAGCCGGTTGTCCACGATCCGGAACAGCGGAAGGCCGCCGCCGCCCATGTTCTCGACCCGGTCGCCGACGTTGACGGCGCGCAGGGCGATGACGCCGTCGATCGGCGCGGTGATGAACGACTTGGCCAGCCTGGCCTGCGCCGCCTGCACCTGCGCCCGCGCCGCCGCCGTACCGGCCTCCGCCGCGTCGACGGCCGTCTTCGCATCGTCGAGGTTCTGCGGCGTGATCAACCCGTACTGTTTCAGCTGCAGCGCGCGCTCGTGCTCCCGGCGCGCCCGCGCCTCGTTGACGCGCGCCTGCGCCTCCATCGCCTCGAGCGCCTTGATCCCCGCCTCTGTCTCGGTCGTGTCGAGCCGCGCGAGCCGCGCGCCCCGCCGCACCGGCACCCACTCGGTGACGTAGACCGCGTTGACGATGCCCGAGACCTCCGATTTCACTTCGGCCGAGAACTTGGGCTCCAGCGAGCCGACCACCTCCACCGAGTCCTGGAGATCGGTCGCTGCGACGGTCGCGACTCCCACCGCCACGGGAGGCTTGCCGGCCGCCGGGGCGGCCGACGCTGCCGACTCTGATGCCGAACCGCAGCCCGCCACCGCGGCCGCCGCGGCACCGATGATCGCCAGGACGAGGACTTGACGCCCGATCCGTATCATGGTCTTTCGTCTCCTTGCTCGCGCCGTTCCTTGAACACGCCGTCGAACACCAGATCGAGAACCCGGCGAAGCCGCTCGGGGCCCACCGGCTCGAGGCTCGGGTGGAGATGCCGCGAGGCGGCCGACCCGATCACGCCAATGACCGCGAGGGCCACGTCGTCGGAGCGGACCGATCGCAGCTCCCCTGACGCCACCCCCGCTTCGACGATTGCCTGCAGGGCCGCGCCCAGGGCACGTTCGACCTCGACGAGGTCGAAGTCGGGGGGGTTGCCCGCAGGGTCGTGAAACGCCCGGTGTACGACCTGGATCACCGGCACGTTTTCCATGAAGAGGCCGAACAGGTCTTCGCACAGGCGCGTCAGCCGCTCCCGCGTCGTCCCGGGCATCTCGATGGCCTTTGCGGCCGTCGCTCGGAACTCCTCGAGACCCTCGCGCAGAATGGCCTGGAGAACTCCCTCCTTGCTCCCGAAGTGGTAGTAGAGGGCCGGCTTGGTGACGTTCGCCAACTCGACGATTTCGCGGACCGATGCCGCGGAGTAACCCTTCTTGTTGAAGACCTGGACCGCGGCCCGGAGCAGGCGGCTTCGCGTGTGCTCGTCCCGCTCTCCCGGGGGCACGGCAGCCTGCGGCGGCGGCAATCCATTGGGAAGCGTATTCAAGGTGACAACTCCGGGGGCTGTGACTACCTACCGGTCGGTATGCATTACCTACCGGTCGGTAACTATAACAGACGGAGCTCGACCCTAACAAGTTCCCGGAAGGAATCAGGAATCGGGATTCGGGATTCAGGGTATTCGGGTTTCCGATTCCTGAATCCTGTGCCCCGGGGTGGACAACCCCTGCACGATGCGTAAGACTGTCGATCGGGATTCCTCTCTCACAGGACCAGGTGAGCGATGCCGCAGCAGGACGTCGAGCTGATGGACCGTGGCCAGCAGGCCAGCCCCCACGCGGTGGACGAGGCCGTGCTCGACGCGTTCAGGCGGTGGGGGTACCTCGAGGCCAACCTCGACCCGCTCGGGTTTCTCCAGCCGCGGCCGCACCCCGAGCTGCGGGGCGACAGTGACGCCGCCCGGCAGGCCCGCGCGTGGTACTGCGGGCCGATCGGCGCCGAGTTCATGCACATCCCCGACCCCGAGCGCCGGCGTTGGGTGCAGGAGCGGATGGAGGCGCCGGCACCGGCGATCGACCAGCAGGCGGTCTTCGAGCGCCTGCTGCGCGCCGAGGTCTTCGAGGTGGTGCTGCACGGCCGGTATCCCGGCTCGAAGCGGTTCTCCCTGGAAGGGGTGACGGCGCTGATCCCGCTGCTCGACGAGGTGCTCGAGACGGCGGCGGCCCAGGGGCTGCGCGAGGCGCTCATCGGCATGAGCCACCGCGGCCGCCTCAACGTGATGGTGCACATCGTCGGCCGGCCAGTGCGCGACGTCTACGCCGGTTTCGAGGATCCCGACCCGAAGAGCGTGCTGGGAAGCGGCGACGTGAAGTACCACATGGGGGCGACCGGCACCTACCGGACGCGCGCGGGGACCGAGCTGCGGGTGAAGCTGGTGTCGAACCCGAGCCACCTCGAGGCGGTCTACCCGGTCGCGCTCGGCCGGGCACGGGCCAGGCAGACCCGCGAGGGAGAGGGCGCGCGGCGGCGCGTGATGCCGATCGTGCTGCACGGCGACGCGGCGTTCGCCGGCCAGGGGATCACGGCCGAGGCGTTGAACATCGCCGATCTCCCGGGCTACACGGTGGGCGGGGCGGTCCACGTGGTGGTGAACAACCTGCTCGGCTTCACCACGCCCGACCGCGAGCTGCACGCCTCGCCCTTCGCCACCGACGTCGCGCGCCGGCTGATGGTGCCGATCTTCCACGTGAACGGCGAAAACCTGGAGGCGGTGGTCCGGGCGGCGCGGCTCGCCACCGAGTTCCGTTACACCTTCGGCACCGACGCCGTGATCGACATGATCGGCTACAGGCGGCACGGCCACAGCGAGGTGGACGACCCCACCATCACCCAGCCGCTGATGTACAAGGCGATCAAGGCGCATCCCGCGCTGTGGGAAATCCACGCCCGGCAGGCGGGCCTCGATGTGGGCGACGCCCCGGCGCGGGTGCGGGACGAGTACAGCCGCGCGCAGGAGGAGGCCAGCCAGCTCGACTCGCGGGTCCCGCTGGCGCAGCTCCCCGACTACTGGTCCCCCTACCACGGCGGCTGCCACGACAGGAAGGACGAGCTCGACACCGGCGTCCCGCTCGAGACCCTGCGCGAGGTGACGGCGAAACTGACCTCGTGGCCGGACGACTTCCACGTGCACCCGAAGGTTCGGAAACTCCTCGAGCAGCGCGCCGCGATGGTCGAAGGGAAGCACCGCCTCGACTACGGCATGGCCGAGTCGCTGGCGTTCGCCACCCTGCTGGCCGAGGGCCACCCCGTCCGCCTCACGGGACAGGACAGCGAGCGCGGGACTTTCAGCCACCGGCACGCCGTGCTGATCGACGTCGAGACCGAGCGGAAGTACATGCCGCTCGGGCACCTGGCGCCGAACCAGGGGGCCTGCGAGATCTACAACTCGACCCTCTCGGAAGCCGCGATCCTGGGCTTCGAGTACGGCTACAGCCGCGACTACCCCGAGGCGCTCGTCCTCTGGGAGGCACAGTTCGGCGACTTCGCCAACAACGCGCAGGTGGTCATCGACCAGTTCCTCAGCGCGGGCGAGGACAAGTGGGGCCTGCTCTCGGGGCTGGTCCTGCTGCTGCCGCACGGCTACGAGGGCCAGGGGCCCGAGCACTCGAGCGCGCGCATCGAGCGGTTCCTGCAGCTGGCCGCCGAGGACAACCTGCAGATCTGCCAGCCCTCGACCGCGGCCCAGTACTTCCACCTGCTGCGCCGCCAGGCGCTGCGGAAGTGGCGCAAGCCGCTGGTCGTCTTCACCCCCAAGAGCATGCTGCGCCACCCCTCGTCCTCCTCGCCCGTCGAGGAGCTGACGCGCGGGCGCTTCCGGACGGTGCTCGACGACGAGCAGGCCCCGGCCGGGGCGCGGCGGGTGCTCGTCGCCTCCGGGAAGATCCTTCACGAGCTGCGCGCCGAGCGCCAGCGGCGCGGCGACACGGCGACGGCCATCATCGGCCTCGAGCAGCTCTACCCCTTCCCGGCGACGCCGCTGTCGGCCGCCCTGGGCCGCCACCCCGAGGCCCGCGAGGTCGTGTGGGTGCAGGAGGAACCGAAGAACAACGGGGCCCACTTCTATGTCGTGCCGCGGCTGCGGGCGATCGTGCGCCATCCGGGTGTCCGCTCGGTGAAGCGCCGCGCCTCGGCCAGCCCGGCCACCGGCTCGGGCAAGGCGCACCTGCTCGAGCAGCAGGCGCTGCTGGCACTCGCCTTCACCTCGAGCGGGGAGACGGAGGAATAGGAATCGGGAGTCGGGAGTCAGGAATCAGGGGAGCCCCCGAATCCCGAATCCTGAATCCCGAATCCTGATAAAGTGACGCCAACCGAGGAGGGCGAATGCTCGGCTGGCTGCAGGTTTCGCAGTTCACGGTGTTCCTCGCGCTGGCGGCCGCCGGCTTCACCGTGCTGCTGATTTCGCTGGTCTTCGGCGAACTGTTCGAGCACATCGGGTTCGACCACGACGCCGATCACGACCTCTCCCACGGCGGCCCGGGCTTCTTCAGCACCCGGGTGATGAGCGTCTTCGTGACGACCTTCGGCGGGGCCGGCGCCCTGGCCACCTACTACGGGCTCTCCCCGCTGCCCGCCTCGCTGATCGGGTTTCTGACCGGCATCGTCTTCGCCTCGCTCATCTACGCGTTCGCCCGGTTCCTCTACGGGCAGCAGGCCACCTCCGAGGTCCGCGCCGCCGAGCTCGTCGGGCGCCACTGCCGGGTCGTGGTCGCCATCCCTGCCCGGGGCGTCGGACAAGTGCGCTGCCAGGTCGGCGAGGAACTGGTGGACAAGATCGCCCGCTCGTCCGACGGTCTCGCGATCCCCGAGAACACCGCCGTCACGATTTCGGAGGTGCTGGGCGAGATGGTGGTGGTGAAGGCGGCGTCGGCCGAGCAGGGCTGACGGCGGGCTGCCGGGCCGCCGAGGAAACGCGGCCCGGGCGCACAAGGCAACAGGAAGAATGTAAGGGGCTTTCCATGCTGGGCGAGATCCTCCTGATCCCGATCGTCGTGGTGGTCGTCGCGCTCGCGTTGCTGATCGCCGGGCTGCTCTTCGCCCGCAACTACATCAAGGTCTCCCCGAACGTCGTGGCCGTGCTCAGCGGGCGCAAGCGCAAGCTGCCCGACGGGCGGGTGGTGGGCTACCGGATGGTGAAGGGGGGCGCCGCCCTTCGCATCCCGCTGCTCGAGAAGGTGGAGTACTTCTGGCTGAACGTGATGACGATCCCGCTGGAGATCCGGCGGGCGTACACGCTCAAGGGCGTGCCCGTGTCGGTGAAGGCGGTGGCCAACGTGAAGATCCGCAGCGACGACACCTCGCTGCAGGCGGCCGCCGAACGGTTCCTCGGGATGACCCGCGACCAGATCCAGCAGGTGATCTTCCAGACGCTCGAGGGGCACCTGCGCTCGATCCTGGGCACGCTGACCGTCGAGGAGATCAACAACGACCGCCAGAGCTTCGCCCAGAAGCTGACGAGCGAGGCGGCGGTCGACCTCGAGAAGATGGGCCTCGGCGTGGACGTCCTGACGATCCAGGAGATCAGCGACGAGGAGGACTACCTCAACGCGCTCGGCAAGCGGCGCACGGCCGAGGTGAAGCGCGACGCGACGATCGGCGAGGCCGAGGCCACGCGCGACGCCAAGATCAAGTCGGCGCTGGCGCTGCAGGAAGGCGAGAAGGCACGCTTCTCGGCCGAGGCGGAGATCGCGCTGGCGCAGCGCGACTTCATGATCCGCCAGGCGCAGTACCAGGCCGAGGTCGAGACCCAGAAGGCCACCGCCGCGCAGGCCGGCCCCCTCTCCGACGCGAAGGCCCGCCAGGGGGTCGTCGCCGAGGAGGTGAAGGTCGAGCGCCAGCGCACGCAGGAGATGATCTCGGTCCAGGAGCAGGAGGTCCTCCGGAGGCAGAAGGAACTCGAGGCGACGGTCATCAAGCCGGCCGAGGCCGACCGCCAGGCGGCCATCGTGCGCGCCGAGGCCGCCAAGCAGGCCTCGGTGCTCGAGGCCGAGGGACGCCGGGCGGCGCTCATCGCGCTGGCCGAGGCCGAGCAGGAGAAGCTGCGAAAGGAAGGCGTCGGCCGGGCCGCCGCGGTCGAGGCCGAGGGGCACGCCGAGGCGGCGAAGATCGAGGCGATCGGCCTGGCGCAAGCCAAGGCCATCGAGGCGCAGGGCGTCGCCGAGGCGACCGCCATCCTCCGCAAGGCCGAGGCGTGGCAACAGTTCAACGAGGCCGCGAAGCTCCAGACGATCCTCGAGAAGCTCCCCGCGATCATCCAGGCCTCGAGCGGCGTGTTCGGCGCGGTGGCGGCGCCGCTCGGCAACATCGACAAGCTGGTGGTGATCGACCAGGGTGGGGCCGCCAACGGGACGTCGGGCGGTGTGGAGCGGCTGGCGAAGGTGAGCCCGGCGCTCGTCTTCAACCTGCTGCAGCAACTGCAGGCGCTCGGCCTCGACGTGCCGACCGTCCTGCAGCAGCTCGGCGTCCAGTCCGCCGCGACGGCACAGTCATCGACCGTGCTGCCGCCCCGCTAAGGACGGTTTGAACGTGGCGTGCCTCGGCCTCAGCTCGCGGCCTCGATGCGCACGCGGAGGGCGCGGATGTCGTCCGCAATCGCTTCCAGGTCGCCCTGCATGGCGGTGAGCTTCGCCTGTTCGGCGCGCACGAAGCGGGAGTAGGGGGCGATCGCCTCCTCGATCCGCTGGCGCCCCCGCGTCATCTCGCGCTCGAACTCGGTGCGGAGCGCGCCGACCAGCTTCGCGCGAAGCGCCGTCACCTTGGCGCGCATCTCCTCTTTCGCGCGCCTCCGCCTCGCCGGCAGGATGAAGAAGCCGAGCGCGGCAATCACGCCGGCCATCAGCATTCCCGTGACGTCGGCGGCCGCGCTGGTCGCGGCGAGCGAGACCACCGTCCCCAGTCCCAGCGCTCCCGCCCCGACAGCCGCCGAGGCGGCCACCGCGTTGCGCGCGCCGTCGGCCAGCGCCTCGGCCTCGCGGGCCTTGTCGTACCCCTCCACCACGCGCTGCGCCTCGCGGCCCACCGAGTCGATCAGGCGCGAGCGATCGGCGTGGAACGCTGACGACGACTGGTCGCCCAGGATGCGATCGCGGTGCTGGCGCCGCCGCTCGGCCAGCCGGTCGGTCACCGCCTGCCACTGCCGGAAATCGGCGTCCACGAGCCAGTCGATCAGCTCGCCGACCTTGCGCTCGACCAGCTGCGGCGCGTCGGCGACGACCTCGCGCTCGAACTCCTGCTGGATCCGGCTGCGGTTCAACAGGTCGAGGACACGCCCGATCCGCAGCGTCTCGTCGAAGTAGTGGTGCCCGCGCTGCTCCATGTCCACCAGCGTCTTCTCGATGTCGGCCATCCGGAATGCGACGTCGCGCGCCATGTCGCCGCGGTACACCTCGAGCTGGCGGTCCACCTCGCCGAGCGCCTCGAGGTCGTCCTTCAGCAGCGCGAGCCGCGAGGCGGCCAGCGAGCGCTGGATCTCGAGCAGGTGCGACGCCACGCCGAGCGGGCTCAGCAGCTTCAGCCGCAGCCGGCTCTCCTCGTCGAGCGTCTCGGTCACGTAGCGTTCGAGCGCCTCGAAGCGGCTGCCGTCCCAGAACCGCGGCTCGCCCAGCTTCGCGCGCAGCGCCGCCCGCGAGCCGACCGCGAAGACTTCGGGCGTCGTGCCGAGCAGCGCCGCCGCGTGCCGCTCCACGAAGTCGCGCACCTCGTTGACCTGCTCCTCCCGCTCCAGGATGTCCACCTTGTTGATGGCCACCACCACCTTCTTGCCCCAGTCGCGGATCCGCTCGAGGAAGGCCCGCTCGGTCTCGGTGAACGGGCGGTCGGCCGAGGTGACGAACAGCACCAGGTCGGCCCGCGGCACGAAGCGCGAGGTGATCACCTCGTGCTCGCGCATGATGGCGTTGGTGCCGGGGGTGTCCACGATCTGGATGTCGCGGAGCATCTCGACCGGCGCCGTCACCGCGTAGAGGTGCTCCTCGATCGCGACGCGCGAAACGCTCTCGCCGTACCTGAGCACCTCGACCTCGGTCGTCGTCGGCGTGACGCCCTCCTGCAGGACCTCCCGTCCGAGCAGCGCGTTGACGAAGGCGCTCTTGCCCGCGTTGAACTCGCCCACCACCACGAGCAGGAACAGCTCCTCGAGCTGCGCGATGGAGCGCTCGAGGGTGCGCTCGGCCTCGGGGTCGGTCCCGTGCCGTGCCAGCGCGGCACGCAGATCCCCCAGGACGCGACGCTCGTCCTTCAACAACGCCTCGCGCTCGGGCGTCAGGATTCGCTTCATAAGCACCTGGGCGGGCTCACGGCTCACGTCGAGGGAACAGACGCGCTCGAAGGAACGAAAGCGCCGAGCGGGCGGCCGCACCCGCCAGCCGCGGGGCCGTCACCGGGGCCGGCGCCCGCAGCTCTCCCGCGTTGTACTGCCGCAGAGCTTCACCCCGCCGCAGTTTACCCGAAGACGTGCGCGGCAGCGAGCCGGCCGCCACCACCACGACCTCGTCGGGAACGAGCGACGTCCGCTCGACGATCGCGCGCGAGCAGGCCGTGGCGATCTCGCCGAACCGCGAGGGCGGAACGCCGCGCCGCGCCTCGACCAGC